>JASFIT010000238.1:0-7308 GCA_050122535.1 Desulfobacteraceae bacterium
TACATGGGGTATCTCGCATCACGGCACGGGTGGTAGGCAGAACCTACTTTGCAAATCGACTCGTGGCTGTGGTTGGCATTGACAGAGAGTCCCTTTTCGCCCTCAAACCGCTGGTGCACGGAACCCTTCCAGATACTCGAGGGGAGGTTCTTGTGGGTCCGAGTATTGCCGAGGAGTTTGCCGTTGAACCTGGTATTCGTTTTACACTGGCCTTGAATAATCGCAAGGTGTTTAAGAGCGTCGGAACACTTTCCCCCACCTGCTTATGGGGTTCTGATGTGTTGATTATGCATCTTAAGGATGCGAATGAGTTTTTCAGGATAAAAGGTGACGCGAGCCAACTACTACTCTATACCTCTCCCCCAAAAATTCCCCTTGTGAAAAAATCTCTTTCCGATTTGACGGGGCAGGGAAACCCGTCGTTAACCGGTATTCAAATACAGAACCGTGCCCACATTGAAGAGAGGCTTAGGTGTGGATATGGATACGCGGGGGGAGTTTTTACTGTTCTTTTTGTTATTGGCACAGCCTTGGCCGTTTCGGCCTTTCTCGTCAGCTCTGGCTTTGGCCTGAAAGAGCTGGACAAGGAGATTGGCGTGCTGAAGGCCGTGGGGTGGAGGACCTGGGAGGTCCTTGAAAAGGTTGTATGGGAAAATCTATTGATCAGTCTGACGGCCGTTTCCCTCTCTATTCTTCTGTCCATGGTCTGGATAAAGGGGCTCAATGGCATCCTGATTGCCCAGTTCTACGTGGCCGAGGTAGGTCTGATCCCCCATTTGGACATCCCCTCCAGATACCTTCCATCTCACGGTGTCTTTTACCTGATCTTTGCCCTAGGTGTGACATTAATAGGAAGCCTATTTTCCACATGGAGAAAAGCACGTATCACACCCACCGAGTTGATGAGGTAAGGCAATGCGTAAGGACCTGCATAATACTCTAACGAGGCTTCTTTGCCTATCAGGATTTATGATTCCCATGTCAGATAAGGGACGATGGGACGGAGGGACGAAGGGACGGCGCAGTTTGGTACTCTCCCGTTCCCCCGTTTCTCCGAAACTCTAGGAGGGGAATTGAAGTGGAGCGAGGTGCTATGGGCCCCATCATAAAAACCGAGAATTTGTCCAAGTGGTACAACGTGGGCAAGACCGACGAAGTCCGTGCGATAGAGGATATTAGTCTGGAGGCTCAAGAGAATCAGACAGTCGTCCTATATGGCCCTTCAGGCTCAGGCAAGACGACGCTTCTTAGCCTCATGGGAACCATCGATCGCCCCACAGGGGGCAAGATCTATTTGAAAGGTCGAGATGTGACTCAATTTTCTGACCTTGAGCTTTCTCGGATCAGGCGCGAAACGATCGGGTTCGTCTTTCAGAGTTTTAACCTCTTCGCCGGCTTTTCCGCATGGGAGAACGTGTCCTATCCCCTCGTACCCATGGGCGTCCATGTGAGAAAGAGGTTTGAGCGAGCCGAGACTCTGTTAGAGAGACTGGGGTTGGGGGATCGACTTCACCATTCGCCTGAAGAGCTGAGCGGAGGCGAACAACAGCGGGTCGCCATTGCGAGAGCCCTTGTCAATGATCCACAGATTTTGATCGCAGATGAGCCCACGTCCAATATTGATGCAGATTCCATTGAGCGACTCCTTGAAATCCTTGCTGAGTTGAAAAAAGAGGGCAAAACACTCATCATCTCCTCCCACGATCCCGTGTTCAAGAGGCAGGGAGACGTGCTCTTTAACCTTGATCGTGGCAAGCTTGAAGGAATCACCTATCAGAGAAATAAAGGAGAAGAAGAGGAATGATCCTCAATGTTTTTAGTATTACAGAAACGTTCATAGGGCTCATATCCTTGATACTGATGGGATGGGCAGGCATCCTTTCCCTCAGTCTTGCCTTGCGATGGAAACGCGCTTCAACCGTTGAGGAAAAATCTGAGGTGGAGAAGAGGTCACATCTTGTCCTGCTGGTGGCTGCGGTTGTACTAGGGATCCGACTTGTCAACTGGCCTCTGTTCTACGCGACCCTTCAGAGTTTTGTTCCGGATATCGATGGGGCCATGTGCATCTTTGGTGTAACCCAAGTGAAGCGTGTGCTGACAGGGATTTCTGAAATCATAAAACCCATCGCATTTTTCCTCGTCGGTGCCTGGCTCCTCATACATATCCTTGATCAGAAGACGGAGACCTCTCCATTGATGGGCAGGAAACTCTTCTTCCTGAGTGCTACTGCCGTCGTTGTGGTTGCAGAGAGCCTATTGGATGTGGTGCTCATGCTGCAAATCGCCCCCGGGACCCTGGTCTCGTGCTGCACAACGGTCACTGATATCCTGGATAGACCAACCAGGCTGGTTCCTCAGTCGACTCTAGGCACAGGATATGGGTCCATCTTAGGTTGCGGATACTATGTAAGCAACATACTTCTGATATTGATCCTTGCAGTCTTTATGTGGCGTCTAAAACCTCAGTCCTACGCCAAGTGGCAAAGGCCCGTATTGGGATGTTTGTTTTTATTTGCAATTCTCAACGGGGCGCTTTTTCTCCTCACCCAAATAGAGGTTCACGCACCCAAGATCATGGGCCTTCCCTTTCATCATTGCCTCTATTGTCTCTGGCAATATGTGCCCGATTCGATCCTTATGTATCTCTTTTTCGTTCTGGGCACTTCCGCAGTGGGTTGGGCCTTTCTCTTGGATCTGATAGGCAGGACCGGAGAAACCAAAGATCTCCTCCATAAACATATCAAAATGCTCTACGGATTCGCCGTATTTTGCTTTGCGGCTTCCATGGTTATGAACTCGGTCCATCTGGTTGCTGCATAAAACAGGAAAAAGTATGCCAAAGAGAAAACGACTCATCGTAATCTTCATTGCTCTCGTGGCTGTCGCCCTCCTTGCTCTCCTGGGGGGTATCCTCGGCAAGAAGACCACAAGGATAGGTAAGGAGGGTCGCCAGGTGAAGGTCCAGAGGTGCGCCTATGACGGAACAAAGCTGCGACCCATTTACCAGGTGGACGCGTTCCTTTATGATGGATCACCCGCCAGTTTTTGCTCCATTTACTGCGCCACCCGGTGGTTCAAAGAAAATAAGGACAAAGTTGTTTACTTCACGGTGGTGGATGAGATCACCGGTGAGAGGTTCGATTCCACGCTCGGGTATTTCGTAGAAAGCGATGTGATCACGATTCCTGAAGTTAAAAATCGAGTCCACGCTTTTGCGAGCAAGGAGGATGCGTTGACACACGCAAAGCAGTACAAAGGCAAGCTGGTAGAAAACCCGTTTGGAAGGGAGTTTGTTGTACCCAAAGCGGCCCGGTTTGGCAAACTAAGCGTTGGTGCCCCCCCTTTACCCGACTCCGTACCCCTCAGGTTGGCCATATTTAGGCCCATATTCAAGGAAAACAGGCTGGAAGTAAATGTGATCCCGTTTAAGGGAGAGGAAGCGGGTAAGGAGTTGCTGGCAGAGGGATCCGTAGATGGGATTATATGTGACTTGCCCAGCGGGCTTCTTCTGGCCAAAGGCAATCCAAGCGTAAGAATCATTAAGAACGTCTTAAGGGCGAACCCTTACAGAGCCCTTTTCGCTTTAGTGGCTGGGCCAAAGGTTGAATATGGGCGTTTTGCCCAAGAGGATGGACAGAGCATAGCCCTTCCCAAAGGAGTTGGGTTCCGATTCTACGCAGAACATTACCTCAAAAGCATGGACATGCGTATTGATAAAGTCATTATACGAGAGGTGGAAGGCCTTGCCGAGGCCTGGGACTTGCTCAATAGAGGGGAAGTATCAGCCGCTGTTTTACGAACGCCTTATACAGAAATGGCTCTTGCAAAGGGCATGACTTTTCTGGCAGACGACCGGAGTCTTCCCTGGATGAGCGTATTGGTCCTCAAGCAATCGGTCATTGAGAAAGATTTTGAGGTCATCAAGAGATTCATTTTTGGCCTAGAACAGTCCGTGTTGGCATTAAATCTGAAACCTGATGAGTCTCGTGCACTTCTTGAGGAACAGGGGGGCATTCCCAAAGAGGGTCGGAAGGGGTTCCCAATGCCGATTTTCGAAGGAGCCAACGCCCCTTCTCAGGATGAGATAGCCCCGATCCTTGGATGGCTTGCGGAGAAGGGGCTGCTGAGCCAAGAAACCGCCTATCAGGATCTTATCAATTCCCAGTTTCTTCCAAACCCAGACGATGTGGGCCTCGCCTTTTGCTGCCGCTGAATCAAGAAAAACTCCCTTCACAAAATCCGGAAATCAGTCTATAAGGGATTGAACATGTCAATCCAATTTTTTAGGAAGTCAATGGACATGAAGCGCTTGCTTGTATGGATTTTCGGGTCGGGACTTCTATTCCTTTTGCTGGTGGAACTGGGTTCATGGGTGTTCGCAAGCAAGCTTGATGCTTCTCCAATGTCCTTGGAAGAGCAGTGTGTGGGGATCCTGAGGAAGGCTCTTCAGGACCCAGCACCCATGCATAAAATTTGGGCCCTGGAAGCCCTTGGAGAATTAGGGAGCAGAGAGACCGTCCCCTGGGTCGCTCAAGGCCTCAAGGATACCCACAGCACGGTGCGTTCTTATGCCGCCGAAGCACTGGGGCGAATTGGCGCGAGGGAATCCATTCCCCATCTCGCTACGGCCCTTCAGGACCCCCATTGGCATGTGAGAAGCCTGGCTGCACAGGCCCTGGGCAAGATACAGGATCAAGCAACCATACCCTTCTTGATAGGGGTTTTGGGGGATCAGGACTGGCATGTTCGAATTTACTCTATCGAGGCTCTGGGGGAGTCGGGGGACATTACGGTCATCCCTGCCCTTAAAAGACAATTGGGCGATTCAGACCTTTTGGTTAGGGTCTATGCCGCTGAGGCCCTTGGCAAGCTGGGAGATCGATCGGGCATGCCTATTCTCCTTCAGGCACTCAAGGACCCCGACTGGGACGTGCGGAGATATGGGGCCGTACCCCTGGGGGAAATCCCATGCGACTGGGCACTTCCCCATTTGATTAAGAGCCTTGATGATCCAGACTGGTCTGTACGACTCAGTGTTGCGGTGGCCATGGGAAGGGTTGGTGATGAAGCGGCCGTTGCTCATCTGGGACTCCTTCTCTCTGACGAGGAAGAGGCTGTGCGAGGTTATGCCGCTGAGGCCCTAGGCAGGATTGGAGGTAAAGGAGCGATCCCGTTTTTGGCCCAAGCCCTTCAGGACACTCAAGAAGTCGTACGTGGAAGAGCAGCTAAGGCCCTTGGGGATATCAGAGATTGGGCGGCGATCCCTTATCTAGTCAGGGCTCTGAAAGATTCCGACCCTAGAGTCCGGGCCCAAGCTGCCGCCTCATTGGGCCAGTTAGGTGATGAATCCGTATTGAACGTTTTGAGAAAAGGACTTGAAGATAAAGACAAGTCCGTTCGAGTTGAAGTGGCCAATGCGATGCTTAGGCTGGGTGACCATACAGGTGGAGCGACCCTTGAAAGGTCCCTTCAGGACGCGGATTGGCGAATCCGACTTCAAGTGATACAAGGTTTAGGAGATAGCACAAACGGTGTGGCCATCGGCCTTGCTGAAATGGCTCTAGGCGATCAAAACGCCAGAGTGCGGATCCAAGCATCTAAAACCATATTGTTACTTCAAAGAAGCCAGAAATAGTGGCGGAGATGAAATAGGTAAGGGAGCGATGGGACGATAAAATCGAGATCCTCCAGATGATAAGAGGAGGTGAAAGGAGAGGAAAATGGATTTCAGTCTATCACCTGAAAGCAAAATGATGGTCAAGGCAGCTGCTGATTTTGCCCAGCAAGTCATTGAGCCAATTGCCGCCAAGATTGAGGAGGATGATGCTATTCCGGAGGATCTATTGCCCACATTTGCGACCGCGAGAATGTTGGGTCTGATGGTCCCCAAGGAATTTGGCGGGATTGAGACAACTGCCCTGAACATGATTCTGATTACAGAGGAGTTGGCAAAATGTGCATCAGCAGCCTACTGGGCCATGGCTATGAATAACAGCGTTGCTGAGACGATTTGTCATTGGGGGTCAGAGGATCAGAAAAAGGAATATGTTCCTCCCCTTTGTGATGGATCTAGCTATGCGGCCATGGCCTTTACTGAACCGGGCACTGGATCGGACCCGACGGCCATCACTACAACGGCCGTTCCGGACGGAGATGAGTACGTGTTGAATGGGACTAAGAGGTTCATCACCAATGGTCACAAGAAAGGCTACGGCATTTTTTTCGCAAAGGATGAGACCGAGAAAGTGACGGCCTTTGTCGTGGACAAGAGCGCTGAAGGTTATAGCTGGTCAAAACCGTGGTCTCTCATGGGGCTGGGTGGTCAGGGCCTGGTGGATGTTTTTTTGAAGGATGTGCGAGTCCCCCAGGCCAATATCCTTGGGGAAAAAGGCAATGGCTTTCCGATTCTGCTTCGCTGGATTGCAGGTGAAAGGGTGCAACAGATGTCTTTTATGGTGGGCATGGGACAGGCGTGCCTGGAGGAATCATTGAAATATTCGAAAGAGAGAATGGTGAGGGGGAAGCCGATGACTGCGATGCAGGGGTTTCAATGGATGCTTTCCGAGATGCATGCCAGCATCGAAGCTTGCAGGTGGTGGACCTACCGTGTCGCTTCCAAATGGGACGAAGGGGGAAATATTCAGGTGGATTCCGCAGCCCTCAAGCTTTTTGTGGTTCCCACGATCCAGGAAGTGGCGAGAAAGGGTCTGCAGATCCATGGATCATACGGCTATTGCAGGGATTATAAAATAGAGCGGTTATACCGTACCATAGCCCATGGAGGGGTCACCGCCTCTAGCACGGAAATTCAAAAGACGATCGTCGCACTGACCCTGATGCGTTCGTAATACAAGGCAAAGCTGCTTCTGCAATACGCCATTTCTCCGGACAGGTTATGGATATCGTTGTCTGTATAAAGCAAGTGCCTGAAACCGCCAATGTGGGTTGGAATCCTGAGACGGGGACCCTGATGCGTGAAGGCGTTACGGGGGTAGTAAATCCCAATGACAAGAATGCCCTGGAGGCTGGGCTTCAGCTAAAAGAAGGACATGGTGGAACGATTACAGCGGTCTCAATGGGACCTGCACAGGCAGAAGAGGCCCTCAGGGAAGCATTGAGCATGGGCGTAGATCAGGCCATTTTACTCACTGATCGCAGATTTGCCGGAGCAGATACATGGGCTACGGCCTACACATTGAGTCTTGCTTTGAAAAAGATCGGTAAATTCGATCTCATCCTTTGCGGTAAAGAGACAGCAGATGCATGGACCGGTCAAGTGGGTCCTCAGTTGGCAGAATTTTTGAGTCT
>JASFIT010000239.1:0-7300 GCA_050122535.1 Desulfobacteraceae bacterium
GGAGAGCGCGGGGGAGAGGGGGATTCCACAGGTCGTTACCCCATCCGGGTCCAACATGACCGGGGCTGGACCCACGAGGAAAAACAGAGAGAAATACATCTCACGTGAGAAAGTTCTCAAGATAGACGATCTCCGTATCCTGGCGAGACTAAACGAAGAGGAAATGCGTCTGGTAGCTGATAAGATGGCTGAAAAACTGAACAAGGCAAAAGGACCCGTTCAATTTTTTATGCCGCTTAGGGGTTGGTCTGGTTGGGAACGAGAGAACAGTATCCTACATGCGCCAGAATTAGACAGCGTTTTTCTAGAACAATTGAAAAAGAGACTGAAACCAGGGATAAAAATCATAGAGATTGATTCAAACCTTGAAGATTCCATCTTCGCAACAGCGATGGTTGAGGCCTTTGATGAAATGATGAAAGGCCGAGGGGTAAGTGCTCCTCCCCCTCCGTAAACACCCAACTCAGGGAAAGACCCTCCTGAAGGAAGGCTTTCGGAGATTGGGTTCGTGTTCATCCTCCGGCAACGGATTGAAAAATATAGACCAAATCCCTATGCTTCAGGGTTCTCTCCGTTCTTTGCACCAGGCCCTTCACGGTGACAACCGCGTCTTCGTTCTTTGAGATTTCGAGACGGACGAGAAGGTCCTTTACCGTCGCGCCCTCTGGAAGCTGAACCACCATCCCTTTCTCGTGGTCATAGTCGGGGAAACCACGACCCAGCAAACCAAAGAGTTTCACTGTAACTCTCATATCTAAAGAGAACACCTAGAAGTCAAAGGTCCGATCCATCTCCTCGTCAGTGACTTCAACCACTTTGTTGTGAGGGGGCAGAGGCTCTTCGTAGAAAAATCTGGCCAGGCGGTCGTCCTTGTTCGTAAACCCTGCCCTTCTGTTGAACTCCCGCTCCATTTTGAGCACCCTGGCTCCCAGTTTGAGCAGGTCGTCCTGGGTAAGCTGCATACCCAACTTGATATTGATCATTCTGAGGAATCCTTCTGTGGCCTCGGGCACGCTTCTGGAGGGTCCACCCGCAAATTGACATAGACCCGTACAATCAAAGAAAGCCTGGTGGATCTGGGCCTGCCTAGAGGCCTCCACCTGGCCCTCGGGACTCAACGGGTCCAGAGCCCCCCTAGATCCAGAAAGACTCTCACGAACCACATACCCGGCCGTGTGATCAGCGCCCATCGGGGACGTGGCATAGGTGACGGCCATGCCCTGGATCGCTCTAGGATCATAGGCGGCGATACTCTGGCCTTTGACGACAGGCACCCGTTGGTGCTTAAAGTGTTTGCCTACAGCTGCCGGACCGTTACCAACGATCCCGCCCAACTCCGTGCCCCTTGCCATTTCCTCCAGCATCTGGATGGCGGCCTCTCCATCCCCAAACATCCTGTATCCAGCATCCATGGCCACTGAGATGGCCACCCCGGCGCTCATGGTATCAACGCCGATATCATCGCATAGGAAATCGAGCCGGGCAATTGTATCCAGGTCGTCAATGCCTGTCATACCGCCCATGGACCAAATGGTTTCATACTCTAGAGAAGAGGTCACGAATTTGCCCTGCTTGTCAACGAATTCATTGGAGCAGTGGATGATGCATTGGGCACAACCCATGTGGGAAGTATTGCCGCCTCGCTCTTTGATGGTTTCGGCAAGCTTTTCACCGCTAATCTTCTCCCAACCATCAAATGAGCCCTTAGTCGCATTAT
Source organism: Desulfobacteraceae bacterium (assembly GCA_050122535.1). Taxonomy (GTDB): domain Bacteria; phylum Desulfobacterota; class DSM-4660; order Desulfatiglandales; family HGW-15; genus JASFEQ01. Next base: position 1,718 of record JASFIT010000239.1, read on the forward strand.
AGCAGGGAAAGGCTCCTGCGGCATTCACAGGAGCGACGAGCGAAGCGGTGCCTAGGGCAGCCAGGACCCGACCACTGAAAGGCTGCTCCTTCAGTGCCTTTGCAAAAACCTTGGCGGCTTCCTTGAAAGTCTGTGGATCAGTCAGGGCATCGGGGCTTTTACCGCGCTGATCCACAACAATGGCTTTGAGACCCTTGGATCCCATGACTGCACCAAGACCCCCACGGCCAGCAGCGCGACACGGACGCCCATCCACGTCCGTAGACTGAATCGAAGCAGCAAGGTACTGAAACTCCCCTGCCGGACCTATACACAAAATGCCGTTTTTCTCACCATAGGTTTTTAGCAGCTTTTCCGTAAGGGCGTATGTGCGCATTCCCTTGTGCTCTTTTGCGGGCAGGAGATTCGCCTCTCCCTTTTCATCGATTCTGAGAACAAAGACTTCGCCCTCTAGGGCTCTCTCTTCAACAATAACGGCGCCAATGCCCATGCGCCCCAATGCGGCTGGCACCGTTCCACCCACATTGCTCTCTTTTATCCCCCCTGTTAAGGGGCTCTTTGCACCAATCGAAATCCTACTTGTGTTGACCAGCGGGGTGCCCGTCAGAATACCTGGTGCAAAAACGAGTTTGTTTTCGGGCCCCAGGGGATCGCACGTGGGGGGCACTTCCTTGCTGATTATCGTCGAACTGAGCCCTCTCCCCCCAAGACCCCTATAGTCTTGAGGCATCTCCTCAACCTTGACCGTTTTTTTGCTCAAGCTCACCCTAAGTAATTTCATTTTCTCCTCCTTCCACCTGGCTTGAGATTGCTAACTAAAAAAATGGAGTCGTCCCGTCAAGAAAAATCTTTCCGCCTTTCGCGCCCTACCCTTTAAGCACAGGATTCAGGGTGGAGAAAATAGAAAAAGACTTGACAGGCATAGTCTTGGGCATTAATATCGAAATTACTGAACACTGTTTAGTGGGGTATGTCTTTGTAAATACAAAGGAAATTGTTCTATGGCCAGACCTAAAAAGAGGGACCAGAAAGATGTCCGCGCGCTGGTATTGAACACAGCCCTTAGGCTCTTTTTGAAATTCGGATACCGCAAAGTCACCATGCGAAAAATCGCTGAGGAGATTGGGTACACGCCGGGAACAATCTATCTTTACTTCAAAAACAAGGCCGAAATCCTTTATGAACTCCACAATGAAGGCTTTAAGCGACTTCAGGAGCGGAGGACAGAGGCAACGGAAACCTCTCGAGCGAGTGCCACTGCCATAGAAAAACTTACCGCCGCAGGAAAAAACTATATCGCCTTTGCCTTGGAAAATCCGGAGCTCTATGAGTTGATGTTTTTTATGCGGGAACCGAGAGACTATATTGAAACAACGAAGAAGCGAGGGAGTAAAGACAGGAGCCAGCCCATTGATTATGCCATACAGACTTATGAAAATCTCAAGCAGGGCATATTGAATTGTATGGATGAAGGCTATCTCAATGGCGTTGATCCTGAGCTTGCGGCATTCTTTCACTGGTCCCTGGGCCATGGTCTCGTCTCCCTTGCCATCAGGAGCCGCATACCATTCTCCCGGAAGCCCACAAAGGAACTGGCGTTTGCCGCGATAGATCTAGCGACGAGTTTGATCGAGGCCACTGGCAATCCTCACCGTAAGGACTGTTGATGTTCTCGAGGTGGGGAAAAAATTACTGTATATTCAAGGCCGGAACGTTCAGGCTTTGATGACTATGCGTTGCAGTGATTTGCCCAAAATTATTGTGCAGGTTCTTCGGCCTTTAAACTTTTTCTGCCACATCATCAGGTTTTTTCGCAATCCTAACCGCGAGGCTCTCCATGACTTCTAGAACGATTGACACTATGGAATTAAAGTTGGCCTCCTCCGCCGCTTGGGGAAGCTGATCCGTTTTGTAAATCTTTTGTTGCAGTTTACTGTGCCGTTCTTGGGATACCATATTTTTTCGATCTTGTTGACAACCTTTTCTTATCTCGTTAGAAGTTATTGGAAACAACCGATTTGGTTCCAGAGGACGATCTCCGTTCGGTCGGGGAGAAATGGAAAAGTAAAGGGGGTGATAGTAGCTCCAATAGCTTAAACCTTCGATTCATTACCTCGATGACGAACTGATTCAGATCTCGGCTGAGACTGTTGGGCGAGTTCAAGTCGAGCCGCACCATTGAGCGTTTACGATCCGAATACGCTAGCGTATGTTGTGAATCGAAGCACTGGGATGAGGAGACCAGAAGATCTCATTCGTCTAATTTAAATTAGGATAGGAAAGGAGGGGAAAATGAAAGGGAAAACATGGATCAAGGTAGCAGCTATCATTGGGATTGCATTTTTTCTCAACGCCTTGCCTCTAGCAGGCGCCTCTGCCAGGGACATCGTAAAGGTAGAGATGTGGAGCGGACCGATTGGCATCCCTGCCTACCAGGCAGCGCTAGCTCTGTCGGAGATGCTCAAGGCTAAGCACCCCTGGCTCAGGCTTTCGCCTTTAGAGGGACGTGCCTTCACGAATGTGCGTGACCAACTCAAGTTGCCGGCGGAGAGGAGAAGATATTGCATGATCAACTCTCTTATTAGCAGCGAATACGCCAGAGCACGGCAAGGATTACGGCCCTGGCCACGGAAAATGACCGATCTGAAGGTGGTAAACTTGGAATTCGTCTCGGGCATGACTCTGGCCACTTACGACTCCAACATCAAGACCCCACAGGACCTTGCGGGCAAGAAGATAGGGACATTTGTCAAAGTAGCGGCACCAAATGCCCTCTTCTTTGGTCTGTTGAAGGATGCTTGGGGCATCAGTGACAAGGTAAAGCTATCCTACTACCGACCCATGTCGATGAAGGATGCCCTTGTGACCGGGACGGTAGATGCCGTCTTTGCACTCAATTGCACGGAGTTAAACGGTGGTAAATTCGGGGAAGCCCCCTTTTCTGCCAATGTCAGGGGGGCCAGGAAGACGTATTGGATCAATGTTACCCAGGAGGATATCGCCAAGGTCAACCAAAAGAATCCGTGGGAATCGGCTAGGATGCTAGTCCCCAAAGATGCCCTAGGGCCGGGCAGTCCCCCTCAGGATACCGGTCTGATTACCTGGGGGATGGGTATGATCGCTTGGGAGGATACCCCTGAGGAAATAACCTATGAGTTAGTCAAGTTCGTTTATGAGAACCGGGCGGAGTGGTCTAAGCGCCTGCGTGGAACCCGGATGGATCGTGATTCCATTATCGCCTGGCCTGGAATAACCAAGGATATGGTTCATCCCGGTGCCCTCAAGTACTACAGCGAAAAAGGCATAAAAATAGGACGGTGAGAGCATCAGTGGAGTACATTTTTTAAGGGGTGCAGGGGCCATGAAAAAATATGTGTCCCTGCACCCTTCTTAATTTAAAATGGGCCAGAAATGGAGACGACGACAGCGCAGAGCAAGCTACAAGTAGGACTGGGTATCACCATAGGCGGGTTGGCAGTAATTATGGTCCTATACCATCTGGTCGCTGTCTTATTCACCCCCCTGTACCCTGTTTATCATGTCAACACCCATCTGGGCTTCATTTTCCTCATGATCTTCCTCCCGGCCCTGCTGCAAGCGCTGCAAAAGGGGCAAAGGCTTGTCTCCATACTGATTTCCATTCTGGTGATATTGAGTCTCGCCGGTGTGATCTATATCTACATGTCTGCTGAGCGATTGGAGATGATCCCAGGGGATCTAAACGCTGTGGATCTCCTCATTGGGCCTATGTTGGTCGTTCTGATCTTCGAAGCCTGCCGGCGAACAACAGGGGTCGCATTGCCCGCCTTCGGCGTCGTCTTCATCGCTTATGCCATATTCGGACACCTTCTTCCAGAGCCCTTTCATCATCCTCATGTATCCATGAGCAGAATAATAACCTATTTCGGCATGAGCATGGTAGACGGCATTTACGGTGCGTTGATATACATGTCGGCCAATATCATCTTTTTGTTCATCCTGTTTGGCGTCATATTAGAACTGACAAGGGCCCGTGAGTTTTTTACCATGGTTGGCCTCCTCGTCGGGCGAAAGATCAGGGGTGGAGCAGCTCAAACCTCAGTAGTGGCCAGTGGATTTGTGGGGATGATCAGCGGGTCCCCGGCCGCCAATATCGTGATTACCGGCATGGTCACCATACCTTTGATGAAACGGACGGGGTTTAAAGCAAACATTGCTGCGGCCGTGGAAGCCACCGCGTCCACTGGTGGGATATTCCTGCCACCCGTGATGGGGGTAGTGGCTTTCATGATGATGTCACTCACCGGGCTTTCCTACTGGACCATATGCGTTGCCGCTCTCATCCCGGCAATCCTCTATTATCTGGGCGTGGCCACAGGGGTACATCTCCATGCCAGTAAAGAGAAGATTCCCCCTGCTTCCGAGGAGGTGGACCTGAGAGTCATGCTGCGGCGAGCACCTTTGTTCATCGTTCCCTTTGGCCTTATCACTACCCTTCTGGCCCTTCGGTATCCCCCCATGTATGCTGCCGGGTGGGCCATGGTGGCAGGTGCACTCTTAGGCTTTATTCGCAAAGAGACACGGCCCTCCTGGAGAGTTGCCATAGAGGGGATTACCCGAGGAGCGCAGACAGGAGCCATTATCGGGGCGATGATTTGCCTGAGCGATTTGGCCTTCGTAAGTGTTATGTCTTTGACTGCGGTCGCACCCAAGATCGCCGGCGTAATGCATGCCTGGGGCGGAGGCTATTTGCCGGCCATTCTTCTCATAACAGGGGTAATTTCTCTGCTTATGGGTACCATAAACCCTATTGCCGGTTCATATCTTCTGGTGGCATTGGTGGTCACCCCCGTGCTGCTCGACATGAATTTAACCATAATACAGGCCCATTTCTTCGCCCTCTACTACGGCATACTCGGCATGCTGACCCCCCCGGTGGCACCATCGGTCATTATAGCCTCCGGGATAGCCAAGACCCGTTTCTTGGGCGCTGTCCTACCCGCTTTGAAGCTGGCGGGCCCCGCCTACCTGTTGCCCTTTATGTTTTCCTACGATCCAGCCTTATTGGCACAGTTCTGGCGAGGTCCCTGGTTTGGGCTATTGTCCATCCTGGTAGCCGCACTAGCCATCATCAGTCTTGCCATAGTCTTATACAACTATTACCTGACTGAACTGAGCTTGCCGGAAAGAGGCCTGGCGGCTGTCTCTTGGCTAGGCTTTATGGCATACTTCTTCACCCAAGGCAATTTGATGACATTTTTGGTGGGTGCACCCTCTTTCGCCCTGCTCACCATGTGGCAACTAAGACGAAGAGTTATCTTGTCACACCAGTAACCCTTTATGTTAGAGGTGACCGGGATACGATATCCCTCTATTGGGGCGGGAACGAATACTTCTTCAGGGATGAGAAATTAGCCCTCTCCCTAAAAATCAGGGGGCGGGCCAGTATCAGTATCATGAAAAAGGCGAGTCAGCATATAGAACATCCTTGAAGGCTTGAGCATCAACCAAAAGATTTTGAGCATTTCACGGGAGTTCATGGCCGACCTCACATGCCACCTCACCGGCTCCGTCGTATTCATATGGAGAACCAGATAGCCACCC
>JASFIT010000240.1:0-7269 GCA_050122535.1 Desulfobacteraceae bacterium
ATAGAGGCCTGGTGTAATCCGGCCTCGGGTTGTGAATCGTATGATAAAGTTCCAAATCGTCCGGTTTCCCCGATTTGTCTTCATTAAACATCCCCTCAGCCATGGTCTGCCCCTCTGTTAATGAAGTTGAATTATTGGCGTTTTAGAATCGCACAGGCCGGATAAAGGCCTGTTTGCCCGCATACTGGGCAGCCGTGCCCAGGTCCTCTTCAATGCGCAACAGCTGATTGTACTTCTCAACACGCTCCCCCCGGGCGGGTGCTCCGGTCTTGAGATGACCCGTATTAAGCGCCACCGTCATGTCCGCAATAAAACTGTCTACGGTCTCCCCGCTGCGGTGAGATACACACGCGCCCCAACCCGCCCGCTGACACATTCTTACGGCTTCAATGGTTTCAGTCAGGGAACCGATTTGATTGAGTTTGATGAGGACGGCATTTGCACAGTTTTGGCGTATACCCCGCTCGATATATTCCACGTTAGTGACAAAGAGATCATCGCCGATAAGCTCAATCACATCCCCCAATCGCTGGTTCAGAATTCCCCAGCCGTCCCAGTCATCTTCAGCCAGGCCATCCTCAATGGAGCATATGGGATAGGCGTCAACGAGCTTTTGGAAGTACGCTACCATCTCCTCTGACGTGCAGATGCGATTCTCGGTGCGCAGGTTGTAACGACCCTCCTCGAAAAACTCGCTGGCAGCGGGATCAAGGCAGATGCCCACCTCCGCACCAGGCTTCAGCCCAGCCTTTTCAATGCCTTTAACGATCAGTTCCAGGGGTTCCTCGTTCGACGACACGTTAGGGGAGAAGCCACCTTCATCTCCCACACCCACGTGATGCCCGGCGTCCATGAGTACCGATCGTAGGGCCTGATAGATCTCGCTGGACCACCTGAGGGCTTCCCTGAAGCTATCAGCTCCGTATGGTGCGACCATGTATTCCTGGAAATCAGAACCTTGCCAGCGGGCATGGGCACCCCCATTCATGATATTCAGCATGGGCACGGGAAGCCGAACCGCATCGGGTCCGCCCAGATAGCGGTAGAGGGGGAGATCACCGGCCATAGCGGCTGCGCGGGCCACCGCCAGGGATACGCCCAGAATAGCGTTCGCACCCAGCTTGGCCTTGTTCGGGGTGCCGTCCAGGTCAATGAGCGCCTTATCGATGGCCGCCTGTTCGCGGGCATCATGGCCTTTCAGTAAATCGCTGATCACCCCATTCACATTCTCTACAGCCTTGAGGACACCTTTGCCGCTGAAGCGCTTCTTATCGCCGTCACGCAGTTCCAGGGCCTCTCTGGTGCCGGTGGAGGCCCCCGAGGGCACACCTGAGCGGGCGCTCACGCCGCAGGCCAAACGGACCTCAACCTCCACGGTTGGATTTCCGCGACTGTCCAGGATTTCACGCCCCAAAACGCTTGTGATTTCTGTTCTCGCCTCTTTGCTCATTGTTGATGTCCTTTCTCTAAGAATAGTTTGGGATTTCCCATACTGGGGCAGCATTCCTTCTGAATAGGATTCCCATTTTCATCTAACACGCCCTACTTGCCCTCCGCCCTGCGCAGATCAATGATTTCCATCCTATTGTTTGCTTCCGGATGCTTTGCAGAAGGTCCTCCGGTCAAGATCACCAGTTCTCCGTCCAGGCCATGAGATCGCAACCAGTCCTTTGCAAACGCATTCCAATCCTCGAGGTGGTCCGGCTCATGAACCGGAAATACGCCATAGGAAAACTGAAGCCCCTGACACGTGCTTTCCAGATAACTCACGGCGGTGATCCAGACGGGGATTCGAAAGCGTGCAATGCTTCTTGCCGAGACCCCACTACGCGTGGGGACAATCACCGCTGCCGGTGAGACCCGTTCCAGAGCGGCCTCAACACTGATGGCAATGAGATCTTTCAGGCTGACGTCTCCCTCTTGCGCCAATTCCCGCAGGGTCTCACGAACCTGGTGGCTGGGACGGTGTGGCTCGATGGCAACTGCAATCTTGGCCAACATCTTCACAGCGTCCACCGGATACTTGCCCATGGCCGATTCTCCGGAAAGCATCACGCAGTCGGTACCATCTAGGATCGCGTTGGCCACATCCGTGGACTCCGCGCGTGTCGGGCGACGATTGTTCGTCATGGACTCCAGCATCTGCGTAGCTGTGATGACCGGCTTGCCCAGCAGGTTTGCTTTGTGCATCAGGTACTTTTGGGCAACGGCGATCCTCTCGATGGGGATCTCTACCCCCAAGTCTCCTCTGGCGATCATGACACCGTCGGCGGCTTTTAAAATGCCGTCTATGTGGTCCCGGGCCCTCGAGCGTTCGATCTTGGCAATAATGAAGGGATGGTGACCCAACGCGGCGGCGGCATCACGCACTGAGGCGATATCGGCGGCTGTCTCCACAAAGGATTGGCTGACCGCATCCACTCCATGCGCCATGGCGAATTCCAGGCACTCATGGTCTCGATCGGTGAACGCGGTGATCCCCAGATCAATGCCCGGTAGGTTGAGTCCCTTCTTCGAACGCAGCTCTCCGCCTACCACCACCTTGCACGTCACATCGTTTCCAACAATATTTTCCACTTCAAGCTGGATAAGGCCATCGTTGATATACAAGGTGTCGCCCGGTTTCACGGCCTTCGGCAGGCGGCTGAATGTCACCGACGCACGCCTCTGATCTCCCACGATATCCTCTGTGGTCAGGGTGAAAGGGTCACCCGGTTTCAACTCGATCGGTTCCGGATCCAGTTGGCCGATGCGCATCTTGGGACCAGGCAGATCCGCCATAATCGCCAAGCGGCGACCAACAGCTCGGGCCGCAGCCCTCAGTTTTTCAATCGCCATCCCGTGGCTTTCAAAATCGCCGTGGGAGAAATTGAGCCGCGCCACACTCATGCCCGCCCGGATCATCTCCTCCATAACGTCCTGCGATTCAGAAGCGGGTCCGATTGTGCACACAATCTTGGTCTTGTTCGCTGGTAGGGCCATCCGTTTACCTCGCCCCCATAATTGCATTCGGGACTCCAGACAAAGCCGGAGGATCAATGCTCATTAAAATGCCTCATTTGCCTTCAAGGGCAGCAAGTCCGGGCAGGGTTTTCCCTTCCAAGAACTCCAGGGAGGCACCACCGCCGGTCGAGATATGGGAAATATGCTCTGCGTACCCGGAGCGCTTTACGGCCGTGACCAGGTCACCACCCCCCACAATGGTCAGGGCCGAACTCTGGGCCAGGGCGCCCGCGATCGCCATGGTGCCCGCATCAAACGGTTTCACTTCAAAGAGGCCAAGTGGGCCGTTCCAAAAGATCGTTTGGGCCTTACCGATCTCTTTCTCAAAGGCTTCAATCGTCTCAGGGCCGATGTCAAGCCCCATCTTTTCCGCAGGTATATCTCCTTTCACCGTCTCGGCAGGGCTTCCTGCCTCGGGTTTATCGGCAACCACATGGTCCGTGGGGAGGAGCAAGGAAACCTTCCGCTCTGAGGCAGATTCAAGCAGTTCTGTGGCCAGGGAAAGCTGTTCCTCTTCGACCATGGATTTTCCAGTCTCCTGGCCCCGGGCACGCAAGAACGTGTAAGCCATCGCACCACCGATAAGCAGTGCATCAACGCGACCCAACAGGCTGCGAACCACTTTAATTTTATCGGATACTTTGGCGCCCCCAAGGATTGCTATGAGCGGGCGCTCCGGATCCGCCAGGACTTTGCCCAGGTAATCCACCTCCTGCTTCAGCAAAAAACCCGCCGCACGCTCTTTGACGTATTGTGCTATACCGACCGTCGAGGCGTGCGCCCGATGGGCGGTCCCAAAGGCATCGTTCACATAGATGTCCGCCAGGCGAGCCAGGGACCGCGCAAACCCTTCGTCATTCTTGGTCTCCTCCCCATGAAAGCGCAGGTTTTCCAGAAGGAGGACTTCTCCCGGCTTCATGTTGTCAACCATGGCCTCCACCTGGGGCCCGATGCAGTCCGGCGCCAATGTCACCGGCACACCCAAGAAATCAGCCAGTGCCAGGCTCACCGGTTTGAGGCTCAATTCCGGTTTGCACTCTCCTTTTGGCCGGCCAAGGTGTGAGGCCAGGATCAGCTTGACCTTCTGTTGCAGTGCGTAACGGATGGTGGGCAGGGCCGCCTCAATCCTGGTCGCATCAGCCACCTTCCCTTCATGGAGGGGCACATTGAAGTCGACCCGGATAAAGACTCGCTTGCCTGTGAGATGGATCTGATCAATCACCCTAAAGCCTTGTGGCATAACCACAGAGTCCTCCTCTTACAAGAATTTTGATTAACGCGCTTCTTGCGTTGTATATACAACCCCTTTTTATCCGCGGCTCAGGTCCAAATCAAGTTAGAATGTGATTACCCCGTGGTTCAAGCATAAAATGTTTATTTTTTCAATACGTTTCAGAATGAAGGGGAAAGAAACGGCATAAGGAGAGAAATACTTGATTAAGCCTGACGGCATTCCCTAACATATACGACTATGTCTGGGGACGTAAGATGAGTAGGTTTGGAGAGTTTGAAATCAATCCCTGCCTGAATCACTCGTATTCGCCTAGATGCCCCGCCCTTTGGGTGGAGAGCTTCACTTTATATCTGCATGGTAACTTTGGAGGGATTTAGCCCTTCCATGTCCTTCTCGGACCGCGGCTATACCTCTGGCGGCGGCGATGGCGGCGGCGAGCGTCGTGATATAGGGCACCTTATACTTAATCGCCGCCTTCCTGATGTAAGAGTCATCATGTTTGCTGAGCCTACCGGTCGGCGTATTGACAACAAGATGAATTTCTTCGTTCTTGATGCTATCCACAATATTGGGGCGACCTTCGTGCATCTTTAAGATAAGCTCCGAATCAATGCCATTTTCCTCCAGGAATTCCCGAGTCCCCCTGGTCGCCCTTATCTTAAATCCCAGCTTTTCAAAGCGATTCGCCACGTCCAGAACTGCCGGCCTATCCCTCTCCGAGACCGTTATAAGAACCGCGCCTTGCGAGGGAAGTACCTGTAGTGCGCCCTCCTGGGCCTTGTAAAAGGCGAGGCCAAAGGAATTGGCGAGCCCTAACACCTCACCGGTTGAGCGCATCTCAGGGCCTAGAATTGGATCTACCTCAGGAAACATATTGAATGGAAAAACCGCTTCCTTGACCCCGGAATGTGGAATCGTTTTGGGTTTGATGTCAAGATCTGCCATCTTTTTCCCCAACATGAGTTGGGTGGCGATACGTGCCATGGAGATATTACAGACCTTTGAGACAAGAGGTACGGTCCGCGACGCCCGTGGGTTGGCTTCCAGGATGTAGACCGTATCGTTTGCGATTGCGTACTGGATGTTCATCAGACCAACCACATTCAACTCAATGGCGATCTTCTTGGTATATTCATAGATCGTATCCAGGTGTTTGGCAGGGATACTAATGGGAGGTATCACGCAAGCTGAGTCCCCGGAATGAACACCAGCCAGTTCTATGTGTTCCATCACGGCAGGGACAAAGGCATCGTTACCATCGGCAATAGCGTCTGCTTCGGCCTCGATGGCGTTCTCAAGAAATTTGTCGATGAGAATTGGGCGGTCAGGGGATACGTCTACCGCGGCCGCCATATAGTATCTGAGCATATTTTCGTCGTGAATCACCTCCATGGCGCGCCCCCCCAAGACGTAAGATGGCCTTACCATCAGGGGGTAGCCTATCCTCTGGGCCACCTCGAATGCCTCTTCCAGGGTGCTGGCCATGCCCGAATCTGGCTGAGGGATTCCCAGTTCGCGCATCATGTGGCGGAAGCGGTCCCGATCTTCAGCCAAGTCGATGGTGTCGGGGGATGTGCCAATAATATTGACCCCTGCCTCGGCCAGTTCACTCGCAATATTCAGCGGCGTCTGGCCCCCGAACTGTACGATGACGCCTTCCGGTTTCTCCTTCTCGTAAATACTTAAGACATCCTCCACTGTAAGAGGCTCAAAATAGAGTTTGTCCGAGGTATCATAATCAGTGGATACGGTTTCCGGGTTGCAGTTGACCATTATTGTCTCGAATCCTTCATCCCTAAGGGCAAAAGCCGCATGAACACAACAATAGTCGAATTCGATACCCTGGCCGATACGATTGGGGCCTCCGCCCAGGACCATCATCTTGCGCTTCTTGCTGGACTCCACCTTATCTGGCGCATTGTAGGTGGAAAAATAATAGGCTGCGTCTTCCACCCCGCTCACGGGAACCGGCTCCCACGCCTCCACAACACCCAGAGAGATACGTGATGCCCTAATGTCTTTTTCCGGGATTTGCAGAAGTTGAGAAAGGTATCGATCAGAGAAGCCGTCCTTCTTGGCCTGCTCCAGCAGGGAATCAGGGAGTCCTTTGCCTCTAAATGAAAGTATCTTCTCCTCTAATTCTACCAGTTCCCTCATCTGTTCAATAAACCATGGCTTGATATAGGTTTTTTTATACAGAGCGTTGATATCAGCGCCTTTGCGCAGGGCCTCGTACATGATAAACTGCCTCTCGCTTGAGGGTTCTGCCAAAAGATCCAAAAGCGCTTCAAGGGGTTTTTCATGAAAGTCTTTGGCAAAACCGAGCCCGTACCGCCCATTTTCCAAGGAACGAATAGACTTCTGAAAGGCCTCCTTATAGCTCTTCCCGATGCTCATGACTTCGCCTACGGCCCGCATTTGAGTCCCTAATTTGTCTTCAGAACCCGGAAACTTTTCAAATCCCCAACGGGCGAACTTTACCACCACATAATCGCCCCACGGCGTATACTTCTCCAGAGTGCCTTCCCTCCAATATGGGATTTCATCCAATGTCAGCCCGCCGGCCAACATGGAGGAAATGAGGGCAATAGGGAATCCGGTGGCCTTGGAGGCAAGGGCAGATGACCTGGAGGTTCTTGGATTGATCTCAATGACAACCACACGGCCGGTCTCAGGATCATGGGCGAACTGGATATTGGTGCCCCCTATGACCTGTATAGCCTCCACAATGCTATAAGAGTATTTCTGGAGCCGATCTTGAAGCGCCGTATCTATTGTTAGCATGGGTGCCGTGCAATAAGAGTCGCCGGTGTGCACGCCCATGGCATCCACATTTTCGATAAAGCAAACGGTTATCATTTGGTTCTTTGCATCTCGAACCACCTCTAATTCCAATTCCTCCCATCCCAACACGGATTCCTCAACCAAGATTTGCCCCACAAGACTGGCTGAGAGCCCCCTGCTAGCCACGGTTCTAAGTTCCTCCACATTGTAGACGTGACCCCCACCAGTACCCCCCATGGTGTAAGCTG
>JASFIT010000241.1:0-7264 GCA_050122535.1 Desulfobacteraceae bacterium
AATCGACCCCGCTCTAAAGAGCGGGGCTTTTCTTGGTAGGGCAACTTGAGGGGGCGTGGCCTCATCGTTGAGGCGAGTTACGGAAAAAAAGCGAGATGAACGCGTCGATCAAAGTGACCATAAGATCTTACGACATTATTACTGCAACCTTGCCCGAGGATATGCGCTTAGATCGTGAGCTGGGCAAACCCATTGTTGTGGAGCTACAGTCAGGGACCAATGTGGAAGCCATGTTTGAGGAGCTGCCCTGGCTCGGTAACCCCCTTGAAGATACCATACTCATTTTTGTCAATGGTGAGCAAGCGGCCTTAAATGACGAGTTGCGCTCAGGCGATGTACTGGATCTAATCACCCCGGCAGCAGGGGGCTGAAACCGTGAGGCGTGACCTTGCCTCAGACTTATCCTTCTGCCTTAAGCTTCTGCAAGATATCTTCACGTAATACCTTCTTGTCCACCTTCATGCCAGCCACCAATGGCATCTCTTCCAACAATTCCAGCCTCTCCGGGAGCTTGTAAGGGGCCATGCCCTTTTCCTTCAGGAAGGCAACCATCTCATCAAAGGTTAAAACCTCCCCCGCCTTTGGGACCACATAGAGGCAGGCCTTTTCCCCCATCACCGAGTCGGGCATCCCCACAAGAGCAGCCGCAGCCACCTTGGGATGGCTGATCAATATGTTCTCTATCTCCGGAGGGTAGATATTCTGTCCGCCCCGGATGATGACGTCTTTAATACGGCCAACAACCTTCAGGTTACCTTGTTCATCCCACCTCCCCAGGTCGCCCGTGCTAAACCAGCCTTCCTCAGTAAAGGCCGCTCGGGTTGCCTCCAAATCCTTGTAAAAGCCAGCGCCACCACACGGTCCCCTCACCGTTATTTCACCAATACCTCCCTCTGGCGCCTCTTTTCCACTCTCCTCCATCAGCCTCACCTGGTTCCCTTCAAACGGGCGCCCCACGGTACGAAACCTCACCTCTCTAGAGTCGTCCAGTGAGCCGGAACTTATGCCCCCAAAATCCACAGCACCGTAGACCTGGACGGCCTGGCAACCAAGCCTTTTCTCCACCTCCACCGCATCCTCGTAGCCGAGAGGGGCGCCTGCCAGCCAGAAGGCCCGCAGAGAATCTAGGTTATAATCATCGGGGTTGGCATCCCTCACCATCATGACCGCCTGGGTAGGCACACCAGAAGCAATAGTAACCTTCTCCTTTTCGATGAGTTCTAGGGCTTCCACGGCACTGAAATGCTCCAAGAGCGCAACCTTGGCCGCAAAATATGGCGCCGCAAAATAGTTAATGACATTGGGTCCTATGGCAGCGGGGCTCAGCGCAGCGAGGGTATCATCGGCGTTGAGCTTTACACAAGCGCCATCTCCGCGTACTCCAGAATGGATGAGCGTACAAGCGCGCTCTTCCATGAACTTTGGAAATCCCGTCGTGCCGGTGGTATGGCAGACAAAAGAGATGTCTGTGACTGAAAATCCCTTTCCCTCGAGGTAGTCCGATGGATATTTCTCTTCCATAGGCGTGTTCACAATTTCTTTCACGGAGATCGTCCCCTCAGGAACCTCGTCACCAACCACAAAGATATGTTGCAAAGCAGGCAGGTCAGGTTGAATCTCCTTGACCATCTGAAAGTAGTCGAAGTCTCTGAACTTCCAGGGCATGACGATTCCACAGGCTTTCATGTGGGAGAGCATGTATTTCATCTCCTCGTGGCGCAAGGTCCTTAACGCGGGGAGGAAGAACACGCCTGCTTTTTCAAGGGCCACCCTCAGCAGGCAAAACTCCACGAAGTTGGGTAGCTGAAGGACCATGACGTCGTCTTTATTTAGGCCCAACTCTACAAAGCGGATGGCCATCCTGTCGATCCACTTTTTTGCTTCGGCCCAGGTGAGCCTCGTTCTTGAGTCCACGACCGCTTCTTTATCGGGATAGTCCCTGGCGTTTCGATCCCACATCTCCGAAAGGGTTGGGAGTTGCCAGTATCCTTTCTCCATATAATCTTTTGGGATCTCCTTGTTGTAAAAATTTGCCCCTGCCATAATTATCCTCCTTCTGAATCTGCTTTTTACTTTACCTACCAGTAACCTCGTTGCCCCTCACTTAAGATTGTCACGCCTTGAGGATTTCTTCCAGTACAAAATACCCAAATTGCCACGTTAGTCAATCCCAATCTTAACGCCAAAAACCGCCCCTATTCCTATGCCTCCCTTGTAGGACAAACGCTGACAAGGCTATACGTCTGAGTCCTACAAAAAAATCAAAATTCGTCTGACATACTTTTCTTTATCTGCTTGATATGGTGCCAACGGATTGTTCGGAAACGCGGGTACATACAAAACCTAGCCTAGGGGACTTTTTATAACAAAAGCAGATTTACAAAAAAAGGAGTGTTTGCATGGCTGATCAAACGTTTGATGCAGTAATTGTAGGAGGCGGGAATAAGGCACTGATTACAGCAGTTTATTTAGCTAGATACGGTGGTATGGAAGTGGGCATATTCGAAAGGCGAAACGAGCTCGGGGGTGGCTGGGCCAGTGAAGAGGCCTCGGCTCCAGGTTTTATAGGCAATCCCCATGCGACAGTCATTACCCCGGCGTACAATATACCGGTGGAATGGGATTTCCCGGAGCTCAACGATTATCTGAAATATATCCCCTACCCTATTAGCCAAGGTGCAGCCTTCTATGATGGAACGGGCTTTGCTGTCCACCACGAACTCATTGACCCTGACCAGGAAAAGACCGCAAAGTCTTTTGAGAGACTCTCTGCAAAGGATGCGGAAACGTATCTCAGGCTTTACAGGGAACACCAGGAGCACATCGCGCCCGCGAGACTGCAGAATTATTTTAATCCCCCCACCCCTGAAGGCGTGCCCAGTCCTTTTGAGAAACTCATCATAGAGAAGAAGACGGGATGGGACCCAGCATGGACGTTCAAGTCAGAATTGGAGGTGTTAAGGGATCTGTTTGAAAACGACAAGATTATTGGCGCTATGATGCGGGGAGGATATTCCTCCCATGGGTGTGACCCGGAAATGCCTGGGACCGGTTTGAGGTACTTCGGTCTGCTCGGTCCTCTCTTGGGGAGTGGGTGCTGGGAAGGCGGTACACACAGTGCCGCGCACGCCTTTCATAAAATTCTCGTGCACAATGGTGGCAAAACATTCACGAGGAATGAAGTTGATAAGATTCTCATAGAGAATGGAAAGGCGACAGGGATACGACTCGACGACGGCACAGAAATAGCGGCGAGGAAGCTTGTGCTCAGTACCCTTGATCCCTACAACCTCTGTTTCCGGTTACTGGGAGGAAATGAGCACGTGAGCGAAAAAATTCTACGCAGGGTGGCGCATCTTGTTCGGTGGCAAGTCTGTATTACTTGGTATTCATGGGCGCTCAAAGAGCGACCTCGCTACGCAGCGTCCAGTTTTGAGCCTGATATAGACGAGGCGGGATGGCTCTCCGTCGGTGCAGAGGATCCTGAGAAGTTGCGTAGAAATCACGCCTGGAGGAGATTAGGGAAGGTGGACCCGGATCTTAACTTGATCCTTTGGCAGCATACGCTGATTGATCCAACCCAGGCACCTGAGGGTAGGACCGTGTGTGGCACTGAGGACTTTGTCCCTCCTGCCAACGCCCTGACTGAGAAGGAATGGCTCGCCTTTAAAAAGTCCCACGCGGAGCAGGTCATGGAGGTCTGGCACGAGTTTGCCCCTAACATGACTTGGGACAATGTTATCGGTTATTCGCCAGAGACCCCTTATGATGTCTGTCGCCTCAAAAACATGGCGCCTTATGGTAACTGGGCAGTCATAGATCATGTGCCGGGCCAAATGGGCAGGAATCGGCCAATTCCAGAGCTGGCATTTTATAAAGTGCCAAATATAAAGGGCGTGTACTGCACTGGATCGGCTTGGCATCCCACAGCAGGGGCAAGGTCCTGCCAAGCCTACAACTGTTATAAGGTTATCGCAGAAGACTACGACCTTGAAAAGCCATGGGAAGTGGATGGTCGTCCTTTTTGAACCACGGGCATCGTACGGGACCCAAGTGGTGGAGGTTCATCTAAACCAATGAGCGGAAGGAGGAACAATGACTGCGAAATATGACGTAATCGTCTTAGGGGCTGGACCCAATGGATTGGAGGCGGGCGCCTACTTAAGCAAGGCTGGACTGAAGGTTTGTGTCTTAGAAAGGCGTTTTGAGTCGGGAGGCGGACTTGCTACGGAGGAGGTTACTATACCTGACTTTTACCACAACACACATGCCAATTATATGATGATGGTGGACTACGCCCCAGTTTACAAGGACATGGAATTGGAGGAGAAATATCGCTGTAAGCATCTTCTGCCCTCTCTGGTGGTTGCCTTGCCCCTCTCCGACGGGAGAAGTATTGGCATCTATAACGATCTTGAAAAGACCTGTCAGTCCATTGCCCAGTTTTCCCAGCGGGATGCGGATTCCTACAGGGAGTTATATCACCTGGCGGAGAAGTGTGTTGATCTTTTCATCGCCCCGGCCACATACGTTCCTCCCACGCCAGTTCTGGACCAGCTGGTGGCATTGCAAGCCACCGAGATAGGTAAAACCATACTGGAATACTCCGAGAGAACAGCGGTAGACATCGTGAACGAGTATTTCGAGAATGAACACGTCAGGGCCTTGATGCTGTTTCTGGGTTGCCATTGGGGCGTGAGGTATGACATGGCCGGGATCGGTTATCTTGTGCTTCTTTACATTAATCGTGCCTCAAACTATCGGCTATGCCTGGGCGGTTCTCACACAGTAGCCCAGGCGTTGAACAAGATCGTCCATGAAAACGGAGGGGTGGTTTTAAATAACCAGAGGGTCAAGCGAATTTTGACTGAAAATGGGACCGCCACGGGTGTGGAGTTGAATAACGGGAGTGTTATAGAGGTTGAAAAAGCTATAGTAAGTAGCCTTGATCCTGCCCAGACCTTCTTAAAGCTTGTGGGGCCTGACAATCTCGATGGGGAGTTTGTGAAAAAGATTGAAGGGTGGCAGTGGGAGAACTATAGCCTGTTGGGACTCCATTTGGCGCTGGAGGAACCGCCCATTTTCAAGGCCGCCGAGACAAACCCTGAGATGAATCAAGCCTTCATGTATGTCCTGGGCTATGAAACCTCAGAGGAGCTTATTGCTGACTGGGATGCCATGGGCCAGGGCGAACTTCGGGAAAATAACAATATTTATGCCTGTTTTCCAAGTGTCCATGATCCGAGTATGGCGCCTCCGGGAAGGGCTGTGGGGTATATCAACCAGATGGCCCCCTATGAACTGAAGGATGGGGCCGAGAAATGGTTAGATCATCGGTTCAGGCAGGCACATGCCGAAAAGTGCATAGCAACATTGCAAAGATACGCCCCCAACATCACGGGAGACAAAGTAATGGAGAAGTTTATCTCTACCCCGGTCGACGTGGAAAACAAGTTTGCAGACATGGTAAAAGGCTCTTTTAAACAGGGGGCCTATCATGTGTTCCAGATGGGCTATCTGAGACCAAATGAGGAATGCTCTACCACCAGGACCCCTGTTGGTAATCTATACCTGGCCGGCTCCAGCTGTTACCCGGGGGGGTGTGTGATTTGGGGGCCTGGATACCTGGCCGCCAACGCCGTGGCCGAAGACCTGGGAGTAAGCAAGTGGTGGAAGGAGCCGGAAATCGTGACCCGGGCAAAAAAGGAGGGGTTGCTTTAGCCCCTTAGATATTATTGACGCAGTCCATATGATGGGGGTGAATTGAAATGAAACTAGATGGCAAAGTTGCAATTATTACCGGAGCTGGAAGGGGTTTGGGCAAAGCCATATCCCTACGACTGGCCAAGGAAGGGGCAAGGATCGTTGCCGCCGATATCGATTTTGATAACTGCAAGACGAGCGTTCAGGCGTTGCAAGAAAAAGGATTGACCGCCATTGCCGCGAAAGTAGATGTTACGGAAGAGAAAGATATTTCCCGCATGGTTGAAGAAACAATAAGGAATTTCGGAGCCATAGATGTCCTGATTAACAACGCCGCCCTCTATTACGGTATAAGCTGGAAGCCCTTTGACAAAATCAGTATTGATGAATGGGACAGGGTAATGACAGTGAATGTGAGGGGTTGTTGGCAGTGTAGTAAGGCTGTTGTTCCACAGATGCGAAAACAGGGCAAGGGCAAGATCGTAAATGTGGCTTCATCGGCTTTCTATACCCCACCAGGCGTTTTCTGTCACTACACAGCTTCAAAAGGTGGTGTTATTGGTCTGACAAGGGCATTAGCCACAGAGTTAGGAGCGACTGGCATCAATGTCAACGCTATAGCCCCGGGCCCAACCATGACAGAGGCAACAACAATGGTTATGCCGGAAGACAGGGCTTTAAAGGCGGCGGAAAGGACTTCGCTAAAACGTCTCCAGCAACCCGAAGATGTGGTTGGTGCGACGCTATTCCTGTCATCTGAAGACAGCGACTTCATCACAGGGCAGACCATCATTATTGACGGGGGAAGGGCCTTTTGAAGAATCAGTCTGCACTTGAGCGCTCTGGGCTTTGCTGGCCTATCAAAGAGACGTTGCTATAAGGAGGTTATAACGACTGCCATGCGAATGAGATCAACTGGATTGGGAACAACGGAGTTAGTGGGTGAAATCAGTGACATCACCAAAGTGGGTGGCTATCTGGTTCTCCATATGAATACGACGGAGCCGGTGAGGTGGCATGTGAGGTCGGCCATGAACTCCCGTGAAATGCTCAAAATTTTTTGGTTGATGCTCAAGCCTTCAAGAATGCTATTTCTGTTTTCTCGCATGTTTCAGAACCCGGACTCTGACTCACCCCCTGATTTCTAGAGGGACCGCGAAGGTCACCTACCCCCTGAATACGCAAACCCATGGGATCAGAATATCATGGGTCCCATTCCCTATTGACACACAACGCTGAATACCATAATTAATCTCAAAAAGCATAAAGGAGGGTGGTTTATGGCGTTTAGAGATCTGAGAGAATTCTTGAAGTTCTTGGACACCCAAGGGGAGTTGCTGACTATAGATAAGCAAGTGGATCCTCATCTTGAGATCGGGGCGGTAGGGTATTTGACAAGGCTTGATAAGGCTGTTCTTTTTACCAAGGTAAAAGGGTCTGATAAATCGGTAGCCATGAATGTATTAGGGACCCGTAAACGGATAGCTCTTGCACTTGGAACCACGGAAGAGGGCCTGAGCGAGAAATTATCTGAAGGGATCGCTAATCCAATCCAGCCCAA
>JASFIT010000242.1:0-7261 GCA_050122535.1 Desulfobacteraceae bacterium
GGCCATGGCCAGCCCCAGCCTGGAGCGCGTGATGTAATAGGTGACCCCAATCACGGCCACCACCAAAAACAGGGAGAGATAGTACATGGGGATCATCCGATTTCCTTCCAGCACCATCAAGCCGTCCGAACCTTCGGTGAGTGAAGGGAGGTTCAATGTGAGATGCTCCATCAGCTTGACCAGGGCAAAGGTAGCCAGAGCAAAGTAGTGGCCTCGCAATCTGAAAAATGGAAAACTGATGATCAGCGCGAATATAACGGCTGCGACGCCCCCGGCGACAAAGGAGATATAGAGGGGCAGACCCTTGTTCCAGAGGATGCCGAAGGCGTAGGCACCGATTCCGAAAAAGCAGATGTGCCCCATATTAAGGTATCCGGCGTATCCCAACAATAAGTCGATGCTTTGCGCAAGGAGAATATAGAGAAATAAGATGATAAGAAAGGTATTCAGATAGGGCATGTTGAGTGCCGGGAAAATCAAGAGCAAAAGCAGCACAAGCCCCAAAATGACACGATTCATAGACATCACCACTCCCTATTTGCCAAACAGCCCCTTCGGGCGAATCAACAGTATACCGACCAGCATGATAAAGGCCGCGGTCTGGCCCCAATGGGGGTCATAGTAGCTCACAATAGATTCTGTCAGACCCAGCAGAATGCCTCCCACCAGGGACCCGATGAGGCTTCCCAAACCCCCGAGCACAATAATGCAAAGGTACTTGATGGTCACCGATAGGCCCATGTCAGGGGCGATGGACAGAAGCACCACATAGAATACCCCTGCGATACTCGCAAGGAGCGAGCCGATACCAAAGGTAACCGATTTGATCTTGCGGGTGTCTACGCCCACAAGCATGGCCCCTCGTATATTTTGTGCGGTAGCCCGAAGGGCACGGCCTGTGAATGTCTTTTTTAGATAATAATGGATCCCCACGGTGAGCGCCCCGATCATCACCATGGCCAGAAGTCTGAGGTAAGAGAAATAGATATCCCCCCAGAAAAAGGAAGGCAGGCTGTAGTCAATGCCCTTCTCCTCAGCACCGGCTAAAAAAGAGGTGACATCTTCGATGGTAATGGCAGCCCCGAGGGTCACCAGGACGGAGGACATGAGCCGAATGTGCTCCTTCTTGGTGGCCAGGGGTCTCATGAGCAAACGATCGAACATGTACCCGAGGAAAAAGGTCATGGGAAGCATGAAGAGGCCGGTCAAAAATGGGTTGAGACCGGTCGCCTCAAAGACCAGAAAGGTGACCAACCCTCCTAGCATAAGGAATTCGCCGTGGGCAAGATTCAAGACATCGTTCACCCCAAAGATCAGGGAGAGGCCAAATGCCGCCAAGGCATAGACCCCTCCCTGAAGAATTCCAGCGATAACCAGTTGGATGGCTATTTCCATTTCAGACTAATTTCTTGGTTCGGCCTATGGATTCTTGAATCGATGCAGTTTCAACGCCTTTTCTACAGGATATATGGATACGAATTCGCCCCCTTGGACCTGGCAAGGCCACGTGCCGAGCGTCCCATAACCCGTGGGAATCACGTAGCTGTCTTTGCCCATGATTTTGATCTTCATGTCCCAAAGGGTATCCATGATTTTTTTCCTTTTAAGTGTTCCCGCCTTTTCGATTGCCCTTTGGACTCTTGTGTAAGCCCAGTACCGGATGCTCGATTCCATATACTCGCCCCAAGTGAAGCCGGCCCGCCGGCAGATCTCATTATAGTCTCTGTGGTCTTGGGTATCCCCTTCGAAGTAATAGGCCAACCCTGTAATGTTTTCCGCATAGGGCCCTAAGGCATCAATGACATGCTTTGTGACATGCCCAAGGATAACCTCTTTGGGTTTGAACCCGGCCTCCCTCATCTGTTTGAGAAATCCGATCGCGAAACCCATGCTGAGGGCCTCAATGCAGACGGCATCTGGATTAGCCCTTTTCATCTTGGCAATTATAGGGGCGAAGTTCTTGGTGGGGGGTGGAGCGATCTCGGAGTAAACCACCTTAAACCCGTTCTCTTCCAACGCTTCCACCCATCCATTGGTCGCCCCTTTGTTGTGAAGGGTGTCCATGGTGATGGTGGCAAAGGTCTTTAATCCGCCTTTTGCCTTATAAACCGGGGTGAGACTTTTCCACTCGGCCTCAGCGGGTAGCAACGTGCCCACTCTCCAATAATTATATTTTTTGAAGAGGGCGGCATCATTGGCGCAGACCATCTGCATGGGAATCTTGTGTTTGGCCGCCACAGTGATAGCCGCATTGGAGATAAAGCTGGAAAAGGGACCCAGGAAGAAAGCGATGTCCGGGTCAGCCGCCATCTTCTCATAGAATTTTCTGGCATTTTCTTGTTTGCTCGCATCGTCATAAATTTGGATCCTTATGGGGAGCTTTTTCCCATATTCCTTCACATAGATGCCTCCCCTCTCGTTAACCAGGCCAGTCCATGCTTTTGCCAGTTTGTCGAACTCTCCGACGATCCCTTTGAATCTTCCCGAAAGCGCCAGAGTTGATCCGATCACGATCTCCTTGGGTTCCGCGGCCAGGGCCAAATCGGACGCCACCATTGTAAAGGCGATCAACAAACCCAAACAAAGAACTATTCCCTTTTTCTTCATTGATTACCCTCCATCTTTTGTGGGTTTACAAAAATTTCCAGACTTCTAGTCTCTGAACTGAGTTTGACTACCATCCCCCCTTTCCATTTTATGGTCTTCCCTCTCCTTTTCCTAAGAAACCGGTGACACGCTGATAGAAAAAAGAGCGGGCCGCTGGTAAAAGATTAAACCTGCATTATCGATTATTACTTAAAATTGACCTTAAATATGATTTTGCTACGTTAAACTTTCACGTCTAACCTTATTTGTCAAGAAGATATAACTCCTGAAAAACTTACGCTGTCATCCCCCCCGCATTAAGTGCGGGACAAACTCCAGGAGGAATCCATTCTACAAGACTCCTGGATACCCGCTCCCTGCCTCCGCAGGGACAAGCTTCGAGGCTGTATCGCAATTCGTCATCCCGGCCAAATCCCGCGGAGCGGGATGCGAGCCGGGATCCAGAATGATACGACTTTCCGCGGTTTTCCTGGATTCCGGGTCTCACCCCATCAAGCCTGCCCCGTACTCGATACGGGGTTGGGCTCGCCCGGAATGACGGTTTTGTCGAATTGCGACACAGTCTCTTTGGGGGTATGAAGTGCTAGAGATAGAATTAAGCAGAGCGTCGGATTCAAATGTTCACAATTCTCTAGACCACACATCTTTATCTAGTAACATTGGGGGATTATTCCTCCCGGATCAAACGCTTTGCCTTCAGCTCAAAGCGTGGTAACCCTCCCACCTCAACGATCTCCACATCGGGGGTCACCGTAATCCTGTACTTGAAGGTCTCAACGAACTTGTCAACGGCCTCCTCTAATTTCTCTTGAGCAATATGGGCCGTATCCGGTTCAATGCGAATCTTGAGGCGTTTTCCACTCCCCATCTTGGGAACCACGATCTGATATTCATTTGAGAACGCCGGCACCTCCCGAATGAGGTTTTCAATGGCTGAGGGGAAAATATTGACGCCTGCAAACTGGAACATGTCATCAGAGCGACCCAGGATGCCTCCATCGAGGCGTAGAAAGGTCCGACCACAATCACAGGTCTCCTTGTTAAAGCGGACCAGATCTTTCATGCGATATCGCAACAGGGGCACGCTTTCTGTACAGAGATTAGAAAGGACCAACTCCCCCACTTCTCCATCGGGTACCGGTTTCAGCGTGTCCGGGTCCAGGCACTCTGGATAGAACATGGTATCGATTACGTGGGTGCCTTTCTGCGCTGTGCACTCGAAGCCAAAATTGGAGATCTCTGTGGAGCCAATGTCGTCATAACATTTGGCGCCCCAGAGCTCTTCAATAGCCTTTTTGGTGGAAGGCACGTTGGCCCCAGGTTCCCCTGCTGTCACCACCACGCGGACTGAAGAATCTGCCAAGGAAACGCCCATCTCTTTTGCAGCTTCTCCTAAGTAAAGAAGATATGTGGGCGTGCCACAGACCACCGTGGCGCTCCAATCGAAGACATTCCTCACACGGTCTTTCGAAGACTGGGCACCCCCCGGGACGATCATCACCCCCGCTTGCTCCAGGGCCGCTTGAAAACCCCACCAGGCAATGTAGAGGCTGTAGCCAAAGGGGACAAAGAGGATATCTGATGTTTTTATGCCATAACCATGCATGAAGTGCATGAATTGCTCATAGAAGTGTTTGTACCAGTCCGTCTTGTTCAGGAGAACTTTTACCGGGATGCCTGTAGTTCCTGTGGTCTGGAACACACGTACGCCTTCTTCAGGGGGAATACAGGGAAAATCACCCCAAGGAGGTTGCTTGGCTTGACTCTCTCGAAGCTCTTCTTTCACAGTAAATGGAACATTTTGAATGTCCTCCAGGGATTGAATGTCTGTAGGCTTTACCCCTGCGGCATCATATTTCCTTCGATACATGGGGCTTCGCTCGTAAACATACTGCATACGTTCCCTAAAGCGCTGAAGCTGTAGTTCCTCCAGTTTCTCCCTGGGAAGGGTCTCCATCTCCCTGTTCCAGTATGTCACCTCTTCCATAACCTCACTAACCTCCCTGCCCAAGCAAGTCTGCCCTCCTGCCTATCGGAGTGAGACGGACGGTCCTGCATCAAATTGGAATAACGAATAATGAATAAGAAATTCCGAATTTCGAAACTCTCCCTTCTTACTTCCCTGTTCGATGTTCAGTATTCGTTACTCCGAGAGCATGTTCTAACAGAAAAAACACGGATCCTATCGGTAGGAACCATTAGAAAGATTTACTTGATCTTCCCCATTCCCTTCAGGATCTTTTCCGGAGTGAAAGGTGTGGTATGGAGTCTTACCCCTGTTGCATCGTAGATGGCATTGGCAATGGCCGCCAGTATGCCTGAGACATAGCCTTCACCCACCTCCTTGGTCCGATAGGCTTCATCCTTCTTGTAGACCTCAGTGATCACATCGATGTGTTCTGAACCGGCCATCTCATGGACGGTGGGCATCCGGTATTCCAACCAGTTGGGGTTAAGGGTCTGGCCCTCCTTCATTACCACCTCTTCTAGAAAGGCGTGACCCAGGGCCATAGATATCTGCCCATCAATCTGCCCTTCCACCATCTGAGGGTTAATGGGAAAGCCGCAGTCATGGGCGGTCACCGCATTCACCAGCCGTGCCTGACCCGTTTCAATATCCACCTCCACCTCTGCCACTTGCGCATCGGCGGCATAGTTTTCAGTCCAGCGACCCTTGGTGGTGGCCAGACTGGGATGGAACGGTTCATCCCGCATGGTGCGCCAGTGGCCCTCACCCATTATCGGGTCGCCGCGGCGTTTCTGAATACTGCTGAATATGAGCTGCTCGTAAGTGACTCGCCGCTTGGGAGAACCCGCAACATAGACACTCTTGTCTTCTAAAATCAGGTCTTCTACGTTCGCCTCCATTTCCTCGGCTGCCATGTCTAGCAGCTTTTTGCGGACTTCAGTTGCCGCCACACGGGTTGCATTACCTGTCACATAGGCATTTCCGCTAATCCAGGCTCCGATGTCAATGGGAGTCGTTTCCGTATCAGCGGCAATGACCTGAATTTCTTCCACAGGGATCTTGAGTTCCTCGGCCACGATCTGACACAAAATGGTCTCCGCCCCTTGGCCGATATCCAAGGATCCTGTGAGGAGAGTGGCGGTACCATCATCGTTCAATTTCACGACAACGGATGATGTGTTTGGGTAGATAAGGGTCCCGCCCATGTATGCGCTGACACCCATACCGATGCCGCGGCGGATAGGGCCATCACCACGGGGGGCTTTCCGGCCCTGACCATATTTTTCTAGAAACTGGGTATGTTCAGCCGCCTTTTGAATGCACTCATGGAGACCAAAATTGTGCACGTTATCGCCATTCGGCAACTGCTCGCCGGGTTTGCGGGCATTCTTGAGCCGAATCTCAATGGGATCCAGGCCCAGTTCTTCTGCGATCGCGTCCATTTGGGATTCTATGGCGTAGCGGACCTGTGGGGCGCCATGGCCGCGCTGAGGGCCGCGAATGGGGTTGTTTGTATAGACGGCATAGCCCTCGTATTTCAGATTTGGAATCCGATAGGGAATCATGCTGAAGCCCCATGCCAGAAATATGACCACAACGCCACTACCTCGATAGCCTCCGCAATTATTGATGACGCGGAACTGCTGAGCCAGCAAGGTGCCATCTTTTTTGACACCCGTCTTGAGTTCCACGATCAGGGGTTGACCATGGCGATAGGCGCTAAAAATCTCTTCGCGGGAGGCCTCTATTTTGACAGGACGACCTGCTTTCATGGAGAGCAGTGCGGCACAGAACTCATGAGAGAACAGATCCACTTTTCCACCAAATGCCCCTCCCACATAGGCCTTTTGCACGCGCACTGAAGAGAAAGGCAGGCCAAGGGTCTTGGCCAGCTTGGCCCGCTTGATGAATGGCCCCATTGAGGACGTCCACACATTGAGCTTGCCCCCCGGTTCATGGCTGGCCACCGTGATCTGGGGTTCCAAATAACCGTGGGTTCTCAGATGGCTTTCGAATCGATCCTCCCGTATATAATCCGCTTCGGCAAAACCCGCTTCCACGTCTCCCCATGCTGTTTGCGTCTTACCCCCGATATTAGCAAGGGGCTCGGTCACCTTTGGATGGGTAGGATGAATTTCAGGCGCACCCTGCTGCATCGCCTCTTCAGGATCAAAGACAGCGGGTAACGGCTCATAATCTACACGGATAAGGCTTAGCGCCTCTTCTGCCACATATGGATCAGTGGCCGCGACCGCGGCCACCTCTTCGCCCACAAATCGCACACGGTCTGTTGCCAGGGGATCTTGATCAGGGGGATATCTTGGGGTCTCCACGAACCCGTGCTTTACACCGGCCGTATCCTTAGCCGTGATAACCGCTTTGACGCCTTTCAGTTCTTCGGCACGCGTTGTGTCAATGTCGAGGATCTTGGCATGGGGATGGGGGCTGCGCAGAATACGGCCCACCAGCATCCCAGGAAGCTTGATATCCACCGTATACGTGGCGCGTCCTGTAACCTTGTCCGGCCCGTCCTTTCGGGGTATGCTCCGGCCCACATAATCCAAATTTTGTGTCTCGACTTTCTCTGAGCTCATAAAAATCCTCTGCCATGCGTAGGGTCGGGTTTTATACCCGACCATTTCCCGGTGGCATATAAAATGCCACCCTACACCTACCTTTTTCCGT
>JASFIT010000243.1:0-7247 GCA_050122535.1 Desulfobacteraceae bacterium
ATTCTTCTGGCATATAGTCTTAAGAACCCCAGATTCTAGGCCCTAATGCGCTTGAAAACCCCCTCGTGGAAGACGTTTCAGCGTAGTGGAGAGCCTCTTTCTGCTTGACACATCACTCTGGTTAGGGGATACATTATGTAAATTTGCAAAAAAGCAGGAATGTTTTCCAGAAAGGGGGGATGGCAAGACCACTTGTAGCTTCTAACTTGATTGAATGGGAATTTTCTTTTTTGGAAGCGGCCAAGCCGCGTTTTATAAAATCGTGAAACGATTTTATAATTCGATGGGCCACGTTTAAGGAGTTGTGGAAAAGGTATAATTGGCAAAGGCAAGGTCAGAGCTTGGGGGCTTTGACTTGCAAAAGACTAACCTTGTGCAAGGAGGTGTTATCATGAAAAAGTGTAAGATTTGGAAGGTCTTAACATTTTCTATCGGGCTCGCCCTAGTTACCGCTTTGTTTCTCCCTTCGATTTCCCTGGCCATGGATAAGCCTGGTGGATTCCCGAACAGGCCAGTTACCATCATCGTTCCTTATGGTGCGGGCGGGGGCTCAGATCAATTGACTCGGGCCATGGCAGTGGCCCTCGAGAAAGTCATCAAGGTTCCAGTCACTGTTGTCAATAAGCCAGGTGGAGGCGGTGTGGCGGGGTTGACCGACTTTTTCGCGGCTCGCCCTGATGGTTACACACTGACGGAACATATTGATGACGCGGCGACACTGTATGCTGCAGGGGTCATCAAGGAGAATCCATCCGTGGACTGGTTTCCCATCTGCATCGCGCAGGTGACCTTTAGCCAGATATATGTGCGGCCTAAGGATGAACGCTTTTCAGACTGGGACTCCTTTATAAAGTACACGAAGGCAAACCCGGGTAAGGTCACGGTGGCCAATGTGGCCCATCAGGGATCCATGGAACGGGTGACCATGTACCTTTTGGAGCAGCCCCTGGGATTCAAAGTGACACAGGTCAGCTTTGATAAGCCAGCCGAGCGCTACGGAGCTCTAGTGGGCGGACATGTGGATGCCCTGTTCGAACAGCCGGGAGACGTGCGGGCCTACATCGAATCGAAAGACATGAAGCCCATCCTCACCTTGCTCAATGATCGACCCAAGGCCTTTTCAGCCGCCCCATCCATAAAAGACATAGGGCTTAAAATGGAACCGCTCATGAGATTCCGGGGTTTTTTTGCCCGTAAGGGTGTGCCCCAGGATCGCCTCAAGTATCTCGAGTGGGCCTTTCATGAGGCCTGGCAAAGCGATTCCTTCCAGAAGTTCAACCGCAGCAAATACATGCATTTGATCAACAGCTACAGAAATATGGAGGATGGGAAGAAGTTGATCCGGGATGCCATAGCCAGTTATTCAGTCGTTTATAAGGACCTAGGGATAGGCAAGAAGAAGTAGATCGGAAGTTTTCAATATCTCCGATCACGTGATGCGATGACCCACAAATTCTATTGACTCGTTATGAGACCCCCACCCTAACCTTCCCCTTCAAGGGGAGGGCTAGGTGGGGGTGAGGATAATGGATGCGTAAATCAAGGTCTGGAATCTTCGAGGGGCTTATCTGGATAACGATCGCCTGTGTGGCCTTCGTGCTCACGTATCAATTCGATGAGCCACTGGCACAGTACCGTTATGGCGCATCTGGATGGCCCAGGACACTCCTCCTCGCCATCGCCGTTTTCGCTGTCATTAATGCTCTATGGACCGTTTTTCTGCCACGCAGTCCAGGCGTTGTAGACACGGCCGAAGCACAGATCTCTGATACCCCTTCCGCGCGTCCGGCCACCGGTGCCTCAGTTTATGTAAAACGTTTAGGGGCCTTTGTTATCCCGCTCCTTTATCTTATTCTGATGCCCCGGGCTGGGTTTTATATTGTAACACCTCTTTTTATAGGGGGGTACATGGCATTGCTGGGGGAACAGCGATGGGTTCATTTGGTTGGAACAACCATACTCATCTACGTCTTAACCCTCGTCGTATTCACAAGATTGCTCTATGTACCCCTGCCGGTGGGGACTTGGCCTGGATTTTATGATATAAATTCTTTTTTTGTGGCCCTGATCAAATAGGAGAGGACCGTGTTAGAGTGCCTAAAATGCCTAAAGTGACTAAAGTGAGCTAAAGTGCCTAAACTAATTACTTTAGATCACTCAAAGCGCATTATGTCGGCCAAGGTAAAATCAAGAATTACTAACCTGGCCCATCGAAGATCCTGCTATACGGGGAAGGACCAGGGTTTTTACTTCCAAAGAAACACGATTTGTCCTACAAGTGGTCGCAGAAGCCGCGGCCATCCGCCATCTAAAACATCTCGATACGCTTTCCTATTCTTATGAGGCTGTCGGAAAACGCCCATCTGCCATTCGACAAGCTCATGGCCCTGAGTAAAACCGAAGGGCCGTTCGGCAAGCTCACGGCCCTGAGCAAGGTCGAAGGGCTGCGTTACCCTCATCCCTCGTCACTGCGGCGTACTTCTCTGTACGCCTCATTCCTCGGGATTTCGGAAGCCTTGCATATGGACATTTTCCATCAGCCTCTGAGTACCCGGTTTTTCGACAGTCTCTATAACATACGTCAATATTTGATTCTGTTTAGTGTAAAATTCATTAACCGTACTATCCCCTAAGGGATATGCAGATGTAAATACGTTTTACGAATAGGCGCTTGGCTGCCAAGACAAGTATAGGCGAGGTGAAAAATGGATGAGCTTTTGGATATATTACAAAAGAATGGTATGGATGCCTCTTTTGTTCCCACAGGGGAACAGGCCCGGGCCAAGGTTCTGGACATGATTCCAACGAATGCTAGAGTGGGGATTGGCGGTTCCATCACGATTAGACAACTGGGGCTGATAAAGGCATTACGTGATCGAGGTAATGAAGTATATGACCATTGGGAATCCGGGTTGAGTAAGGATGAGAGGTTGGTAGTGGCGAAAAAACACGTAACTGCCGATTACTTCGTTTCCAGTTCTAATGCGTTGACAATGGATGGAAAGCTTGTGAACACAGACAACACGGGGAACAGGGTTTCTGCTTTGGTCTTTGGTCCACAACATGTTATCGTGGTCCTTGGCACGAACAAGATTGTAGAGACTGTGGAGGAGGGGATAAAGAGGATAAAAGAGACAGCCGCCCCCCTAAATTGCCAAAGGAGGAAAGACGATACCCCCTGCGCCAAGGGAAGCGATTGTCCAGACTGTAATAGCCCGGACAGGTTATGCCGTGTGACATCCATTATTGAGAAAAAAACCAAAGGCATAGGGACATTGTCTGTCATTATCGTGAGGGAAGAATTGGGATATTGAGATATCTCTTGATTCGATTGGAAAGGTAAAGCCATGGAACAGAAGACGGTTATATTAGGCGTCCTGGGAGTGGATGCCCACGTGGTTGGCAACAAAATCATGGAATATGCCTTGCAGAAAGAGGGCTTCAAAGTGGTTAACCTGGGCGTATTTGTTACCCAGGAGGAGTTCATCAAGGCAGCCATTGAGACGAACGCGGATGCCATTTTGGTGGGCACACTGTGTGGCCATGGCGAGCTGGATTGTAGGGGCTTCCGGGATAGCTGCATAGAGGCAGGCAAAGGAGACATTCATCTGGTCGTTGGCGGAAACCTCGTCGTGGGCAAACAGGACTGGGAGGAGGTGGAGCAGAAATTCAAGCAGATGGCTTTCAACCGTGTCTACCCACCTGGAATCTCCCCAAAAGTCGTGGCAGATGAATTAAAATTGGACTTGGGAATAAAGGACCATGGATAAGACAACCAACCATGGTCTTTTCATTGATTTTGGGAGCACTTTTACAAAGCTCATATTAATAGATTTGGATGCGGAGCGTATTGTCAGCAGAACACAAAGTCCATCCACAGTGGATACGGATATCATGGTGGGACTCAACACGGCTCTGGACCAACTCAACAAATCACAAGGCCAAGAGCTCACCTTTCGACACAAATTAGCCTGCAGCAGTGCGGCAGGAGGTTTGAGGATGGTGACGATTGGGTTGGTCCCGGAACTCACTGTGGAAGCAGGAAAGAGGGCGGCATTGGGTGCAGGCGCAAAGGTGGTGGGCGTCTATTCTTACCAGCTGACAAAAAAAGAAGTCCGGGAGCTGGAGACCACAGCGCCTGATATTATTCTGCTGGCCGGAGGAACAGATGGTGGGGACCGAGAAACCATTTTGAAAAATGCGACAAGCCTCAGCCGCTGCAACCTTCACTGTCCCATCGTTGTGGCGGGCAACAAGGTGGCGTCAGACGACATTCAAGTTATTCTGGACTCTGGAAACAAGGATTATGTCATCACGGACAATGTCTTGCCTGAAATAGGCGTTTTACAGGTTGACAAGGTCCGTTCCATCATCAGAGAGGTCTTTATTAACCGGATCATTGAATCCAAGGGCTTGAAAAACGCAGAACAATTTGTGGACGGGATACTGATGCCCACCCCCACCGCGGTCCTCACCGCTGCAAGGCTGCTTTCCCAAGGAACAGATAAGGAAGAGGGCCTCGGGGAACTGGTGATTTTAGACATTGGAGGGGCCACCACGGATGTCCACTCCATTGGATGGGGCGAACCGACCGAATCTGGGGTGGTACAAAAGGGTTTGCCTGAGCCCTTTGTAAAGAGGACCGTGGAAGGGGATCTGGGCATGCGCTATAATGCCTCGTCCATCCTTCATGCCGTTGGAGAAGAACACTTCAGGAGAGAACTGGGGAATTCAAATCTTAATGTGGAAAATGAAGTGGGTCAGCTCTCCCAATTTACAGATCGCCTGCCAGAATCCTCAACAGAATGGAGACTGGATGCCGAGTTGGCTCGCACCGCAGCCCGGTTGGCCATGGAAAGGCACGCCGGTACCATCGAGCCCACATACGGGCCCCAAGGCCAAATTCTCATTCAGTACGGAAAGGACTTGACAGGCATAAAAGTCGTCATTGGCACGGGTGGGCCGTTGGTGTTTAGTCCTGCCCCTGAGAGCATCCTGGAGGCATCAGTTTTTGCTGAATCAAACCCCTTTTCTCTTAAACCTAAAACACCCAGCTTTTACCTGGACCAGGAGTATCTTTTGTATGCCATTGGTCTCATGTCAGAAATCGAGCCTGAGAAGGCATTGAAGGTGGCAAAAAAGCATCTGACAAAAATTTAGAGGAGCGCTTGGAAAATGACCGTGACAAATAAAAGGTGGAGTGATGAAGAGTTCCAAAAGGAGAGGAAAAAGGTCTTGGCCCTTTGGCCCACGGGCAAAGACGTTGACCTGGATGAAGCTATTGCATTCCATAAAACCCTGCCCGTCACAAAGAACTATGCGAAAGTGGTCGCCCAGGCAAAAGCAAAGGGGAGGACTCTGGTCCAACCTCGAGGCGGTGTGGCGCTGGTGGACGAGCATATTAAGCTTGTGAGATGCTTACAGGACCAAGGCGATGCTGATCTCTTGCCCTGCACAACGGACACCTACACCAGGAACTTGAAGTTTCATGAGGCCCAAAATGGAATTGATACAAGCCTCAAAGCGGGAAGGTCCATGCTCAACGGGCTCCCCGTTGTGAACCATGGTGTTATGAATACCAGGAGGGTCATTGAGGCGGCGGATCGCCCTGTCATCGTCCTGTCGGGAACACCCTTCCCTCGCCTGACCGCTGAAGTGACGCTGGCTGCTGGATTCTCGGCCTTTTTGGGCGCAGGCATCTCCTATCCTGCCTCCTATATAAAGGATATGACTTTCGAAGAGGGGATAAAGAACTACCAATACCTGGATCGGTTGGCCTCCTTTTACTGGGACCATGGAATTCCCATACACCGGGAGCAACCCGGGTTTTTGACAGGGACCCTTATCCCACCTGGAATCGGTATCGCTATTGCCGTGATGGAGACAGTGCTTGCCGCAGGTCAGGGGCTGCGGCATTACAGTGTGGGGCTTACCCAGAACTTGGACCTTCTTCAAGACGTGGCCGCCTTGAAGGTCCTAGAGGAGGTTTGTCACCTCTATTTGAGGCGACTTGGTTATGAGGATATGTTTGTTTCCATTGCCTCGCACCAGTGGATGCAGGCCTTCCCCCCGGATGAGGCACGGGCCTTTGCCGTGATCACAATGGGCGGGATCATCGCGGCCCTGGCCGGAGCCACACAAGTCATCACCAAGACGACCCATGAATCTGTGGGCATACCCACCATGGAAGCCAACGCAGAAGGGGTCCGAGCCACAAAGATGGCCATTAAAATGGTGCGGGAACGAAAGATGCCCCTGGATCCTGAAATGGAAACAGAAATGGACGTCATCCGAATGGAGGCCTGTTCCATTTTGGACAAGACACTGGAACTGGGTGAGGGCGACATTGCCATTGGGGCAGTTAGGGGGTTCGAGGCAGGGATTATTGACGTCCCCTGGGCGCCCAACAGGCATGCGAAAGGAAAAGTGATCCCGGTCCGGGATGCTCAGGGTGCGATCCGATATCTGGAGTCTGGAGACCTCCCTTTTAACAAGGAGGTCAAGGAATACCACAAGGAAAAGTTGAAGCAGAGGGAAAAGACGGAAAACTGCAAAGTGGATTATGAGACGGCCGTGTTTGATATCACAGAGATCTGCCAGGCGTGCTGATATGGCCCCAGCTCGCCGTCTCCACAGCCAACCTTGATACAAGTTCCCATCGAATTGTGGGTGGGGCAGAAGGAAGAATCAATGCCCCCTTATCCACACCCAATGGGGGGTCCAGCAACTGCTCCGTCCCTTTGAGGAATCCGTTCATCTCCCCCGCATGGTTCGTCAAGCCTAATCTGGCTGCAACCTGGGCCTCGTGAAGACAACCCAAATCCGTTGCCACCCCATTTCCCAAAATGATTTTCAAACGGGCATGGGATGCCTTTTTTATTATATCCTCAAGACGCGTCATGCTCCCGCACTTCATGAGCTTGAATTTCACGGCCTTTGCACATCCTGTTTCAAGGGTCCTGTCAAGATCTTCTTCTGTGTTGATGGCCTCATCAAGCATCAGAGGGACTTGGCTTATCTGCGCCAGTCGGACCATGTCGTCCCATGCCCCCGGATCAAGGGGTTGCTCAAGCAATTCAATGCCCTTAGGATCAAGTCCTTCAAGGAATTGGACGGCCTGGGAATAGTCATAGCCCTGATTCGCATCCAGACGCACCTGAATCCCTGGCTCAAGCTGCGCTTGCACTTGGCCCACCCTGTCCAGGTCTTCACGCACGGAAAAACCCACCTTCATCTTGAGCGTCTGG
>JASFIT010000244.1:0-7208 GCA_050122535.1 Desulfobacteraceae bacterium
GTCTCAGGAGGGCCTGACTCGGTATGCCTTCTCCATATTCTACACGAACTCAGGGGGGAGCTGGAAATCAGGTTAGTGGTGGCCCATTATGACCACGGGCTCAGGGAGAAAGAAGATGAGACCGAGACGCGGTTTGTCCGACGTCTCGCCTCGTCCATGGCCCTTCCCTTTGAGAGCGAAAAAGCCTCCTTGCTCAAGGAAGGCATCGCATCTTCGTTGGAGGAAAGGGCTAGGAATGCACGATATGCGTTTTTTGAAAGGTTAAAGGATAGGCTGTGTGCCCAAAAGATTGCCGTAGGCCATAATCTAAACGACCAGGCGGAGACAGTCCTCATGAGGCTTTTGAGGGGCAGCGGCCCCTCTGGTCTAACCGGTATTCCCCCGTCCAGGGAGCATACGATCATCAGGCCGTTGATTGAAATCAGACGAGAGGAAATTGAATCCTACTTGAAGGCTAGAGGGCTTACATATGTGATAGACAGTTCTAATCTTCGAACCGATTATCTGAGAAACAAAATCAGGCTGGAACTCTTGCCGCGGCTGCTGGAATACCAACCCAGGCTTATAGATCATTTGGGGCAGTTGGCCTCCATCATCGGGGGTGATAATAAGTATCTGGAAACTCAGGCAGAAGACTGGGTAGCGAGGGAGGCCGAACAAAAGCCTGAAGGAGATATTTTGATACCCGTACCCTCTTTTATTGACCTCCCACAGCCTATTAGGAACCGAGTGACCAGACACCTGCTAAGAAAAATGGGCAAAAACCTTCGCAGAATAGACTATGGTCATATTGAATCCGTGTACATTCTGGCCAAGAGCAGGAATCCACAAGGCCTTTTGAATCTCCCTAATGGGCTCACAGTCAAACGGGTATATGACAGGTTGGCCTTCATGGCCGGCGATGCTGACAAACCAGTTGAATTCCATTACCGCTTGGAAGGTGTGGGCACCTATTATCTTGAAGAGATCGGACGATCCATAACCCTCGTGGAAATAGAGCGGGATGTGGTTTTGAGTTGGCCGAATCAGGCGTGGACGGCATATCTGGATGCTGAGAAGCTTCAGTATCCATTGATATTAAGAACCTTCAAGCCAGGGGATAGATTTGTCCCCCTTGGAATGAATGGCCAAAAAAAGATAAAGGACTTTTTCATAGACCTTAAAATCCCATCCGAGACGCGGGCCTCCACACCCATATTGGTGAGTCAAGATACGCCTGCCTGGGTTTGCGGTCACCGGATTGACGATAGATTCAAGGTCACATCAGAGACAAGAAAAATCCTAAAAGTAGCTATTTACTGACTCCATCTCTTTAGGCTTATTGTCAAGGCGATGTGGTATTCTTTTGTCTTCCAAGTATTGGCGTGGTGGTCTACTGGCGCACTGGATTCTTTAGAATTGAACCGCGCTCTATTTCAGTAGACTATAAGAATTTCAAGCGATCAATCAGGGACTTGAATTGAGGAAAAAAAGGTATACGGAACCCTCTAGGTTCAGGCTGCAACCCGTTCCTGAAGGTCGTAGGAAGGTGGATTCTCGGAGGGCAAACAAACAGAAGCCGGATCGGTCAGTCAACCCGCTTCTTGTTTATAGTTTATCTCCCCTTCCAGGTAGTCCATGAATCCTCTTTTCTGAAGTGTAATCTTGGGGCTCTTGGCACCAAAGAACCGGACCAGGTATTGGTAGGCCTTTCGATGTTCCATGTGGTGACCACAGGTCTCAAAGGTCACAGCAGCGTAATTAAACTCCGGCCACGTGTGAACGGCGATGTGAGACTCAGCAATGGTTACAGTACCGCTAACCCCCCACGGTTTAAAGGTATGAAACGAGTGCCCTATCACTTCGGCTCCCATGAGTTCAGCTGCCTTCAGCATCCCCTCCTTAATCTCTTCTTTGTGGGTAAGCCTCTCGTGATCGCACTCATAGAGATCTATGAGAACGAGGTCTAACAGGGCATACAATTTCCTCACCCCCTTACTATTTTGATTTACGTGTTGAAGTTCCCAACTCCTTTCAAAACAATCCTCTTTCCATGGTGGATTGCCCGGTAAGCCCGGAAGATTTTAAGGGTTTGACCCGAAGATGAGGGCGGAGTATATGCCAAACTTTATGTCAGGTCAAGAACTTATCTACGCCTTCTGAAAAAACTTCCTTATTTGAGACCTGAAAGGAGGCCTTATGACGCCTTTCTCCGTAATAATGGCTGACACATACCTGTTTGGCGTGACATCAAATGCGGGGTTGACGGCCTTGACACCCGGCGGTCCAATCTCTTTATTTCGGAAATGACTTATCTCCTCAGGATTTCTCTCTTCGACCGGGATCTCCTCGCCAGATCGAATGCCCAAATCGATGGTGGAGAGGGGGGCAGCCACGTAGAAGGGGATCCTATTCTCCTTTGCCAATACAGCGACCTGATAGGTCCCTATCTTATTGGCCACATCTCCGTTTGCCGCTATCCTGTCCGCCCCGGTGATGACCAAGTCCACCTTTCTCTGCTGCATGAACGATCCAGCCGCGTTGTCGGTAATCACGGTGACAGGAATACCATCCTGCATCAATTCAAAGGCTGTTAGGCGAAGCCCCTGGAACCAAGGCCTGGTTTCATCCGCCA
This sequence comes from Desulfobacteraceae bacterium, assembly GCA_050122535.1. Lineage (GTDB taxonomy): Bacteria > Desulfobacterota > DSM-4660 > Desulfatiglandales > HGW-15 > JASFEQ01. The sequence continues at coordinate 2,615 of JASFIT010000244.1, forward strand.
ACACCTCTACCAGTTTGTTTGCCTCACGGGCCGCCCTGACCACACCCAACGCTGTCCCGTATCCCCCGGTGGCCAGCGATCCTGCATTACAGTGGGTTAAAATGCTCGCCCTTCTCGGCACAAGCTTTTGTCCATGTTTGCCTATTCTTCGGTTGATCTCTATATCTTCTGCGAGAATCTTCTCCGACTCATGCCTGAGGGCCTTTTTGATCTCCTCTACAGACCTTGTGGTCATTTTCTCCACCAATCGTGACATCCTGTCTACGGCCCATTTCAGGTTCACCGCGGTGGGTCGAGCCTTTTCCATCTGGTTTGCCATCTTTCTGAACTGCTTTTTGAAGGCATGGAAGGAGTTAGTCCTTATGGTTTCAGCCCCTGATGCCAAACCCATAGCAGCTGCCACGCCTATGGCTGGGGCACCCCTGATGACCATCTTTTCAATCGCCTTTATAACATCCCTGTACCCCAGGCATGTATACCATTCGATCTTTCCAGGGATCTTTCTCTGGTCAATCATTCGAATACGCTTGCCATCCCATTCTATGGTCGGAATCATGAAATGTCCCCCCTGGCACAACCGGTGGTATATTTACCCGCTCGCTTGTTTAAACAAAATCAATCCTCTCAAGGACATGAAACCCCCAGGCACAACCGAGCCATGGGGGAGAGGGAGGCGGGAGATTCTGAAACCGGGGACCCCCGTAGGGTAGGGAATCCAAGCGCGGCGCAGTAAAAGTGCCGTTTCTTGATGGAAACTACTCGATTTTTTCTCGCCACCCATAGGGATCCTCCTTCTCCCCATACTGGATGGCTACGATCTCATTGTATAGCTTCTGGGAGAGTTCGCCCATTTTGCCCCCAGCCACAACGTGGTCTTCTCCCCTGTAATTTATCTGACCCACTGGGGATATGACGGCCGCTGTTCCCGTGCCAAACGCCTCCTTCAGTCTTCCGTCTTTGGCTCCGGCGATGACCTCATCTATGGAGAGGGATCTCTCGGACATCTTCATGCCCCAGTCCTTTACCATGTGGATAACAGAGTCCCTCGTGACCCCGGGCAGGATACTCCCCGTCAGGGGTGCCGTAATCACTTCCTCCTCGATCACGAAGAACATGTTCATGGTGCCCACCTCTTCCACATATTTCCGCTCATTGGCATCGAGCCACAGCACCTGGGTAAATCCCTTTTCATTTGCCTCTTTGGCCGCCAACAAGCTCCCTGCGTAATTGCCGGCCGCCTTGGCCTCACCCGTACTCCCCACAGCAGTACGAATGTATCTGTCCTCCACAAGAATCTTAATCGGATTGAGACCTTCCGGGTAATAGGCCCCCACCGGGCCGATGATAATGAAACAGAGATATTCACTGGCCCAGCGGACACCAAGGTGTGGCTCGCTGGCCAGCATGGTGGGCCTTATATAGAGAGAGGTGCCTTCGCTGTGAGGTATCCATTCTTTGTCCAACAAAATGAGCTTTTTCATCCCCTCCATGACCAGATCAATATCCACTTCCGGCATGACGAGCCTCGTGGCAGACCGGTTGAATCTCTTGAAATTATCCCTCGGACGGAACAGATAAATGCCGCCGTCTTGGCCCCGATAAGCCTTCAGCCCCTCGAATATCAGCTGTCCATAATGCAGAGACATGGCAGCAGGATTGATATGCAAATCGCTAAAAGGCACTATTCTGGCATCAAACCATCCCTTTCCCTCCTCATAGTCCATGAGGAACATATGGTCCGAGTAGATATCGCCGAATCCCAATTTGGATTCATCTTTGGGTCTTTCCTTTAACTGGTCGGGCTTCGCAGGGGTAACTTTAATTTCCATGGCTCACTCCTCTCCGTTTGGCCACGCCCATCATTCCACTATTCCAATTGTGACCTGCCCGCCATTCCATCCTCCGTAGCAGGCTACTGCGGAGGACGGGCGCGAGCCGCTCAGGCGAGGCAGGCGGGGCGAAGCGAACTAAATTACATCACATCTTTATCACTTTCTTCGATGGCTCTGTCAATTTCTGCCTTTAATGGAGCAGGTAATCCGGGAATATCCACGCTCAAGAATCCCCGCACAATGGTGGAAGTGGCCTCGTCTTCGCTAAGCCCCCTGGACATCAAATAGGCGATCTCTTCCTGCGCGATCTTGCCCACGGCCGCCTCATGGGACAGTTCCACATCATCCACATCCCCCTCCAATTCGGGTATGGCGTGAATAAGTCCACCATTCAGGAGCAGTCCACGACACTCCAGATGGGCCTTTACCCCAGGGACTTTCCCGATCAAGTGTCCTCTTGCGATGATCTTTCCACCATTACTGATGGTTCTCGCCACAATTTCAGCACGAGTCCTTTCTTCCTTAAGAAAGACCCTGCCCCCCACATCATATTCAGATCCAGGATGCCCGACAATGATGCTATAGAACCGCGCAACAGCATCTTTTCCCACCAGGTGGGTGGTAGGATACATCTGGAGAGTGCGCAGGGGTTTCATACATATAAAGTTACTTAAGAAAAGTCCCCCCTCCTCCACCTGCGCCACGGAGCGGGGCCGTACCTGCATCTCCTCTGCCCAATTATGAATCATGGTAAAAGAGACTTTGGCGTTCTTCTTCACAAAGAATTCCGAGACACCCACGTGCAGACCTCTTCTCATATGAGGCGACGTGGAACAACCCGTAATGATATGAACCTCGGAGTTCTCCTCCGCAATGACGATATTGTGAACATTTTGCTGCAATCCATCCTTGTCCAGATAAAGGCAGGCCTGTATGGGATAAACGGATCTGCTTCCGGGTAGCGCCCGGATAACATAGCCGTCATGCAATCCGAGCTCTGCTGCAGAGGTGTACTTATCCGTATCCACATCCACCAGTTTCCAATAATAATCCTTAATCCAATCGTTCGCCTCCAGAGCTCTCTGGATGGGGATCACTTCGATCCCATCCTGACGGGTATGGCAATGGATCACCGATGTGTCCTTCTGAAAGAAAGTCCCGCTCCTTTCCTTTTGGGTCACATCCAGCCCAGACATGAGGAGCCTCTCCTGTTCTTTCTCGGGCAGGGTACAGAGCTCTTCATCCGCCAGATAAGAATGGGGTACAGGCGCATCATCAAAATCACCCAGATTTATGTCCTGGCCGAGCGCCGCCTTCTTTTTGGCGGCTTTGATGGCGTTTTCCTTCAACGCGTTTCTGTCATACATCGCACACACTCCTCATAGCCTGACTCGCCGATGCAGTGCAAGATCTCGCCAGGATTGCTGACGCAGCTTAGCCTTCCATTGTAAAGGACCTGCCCTTTATCAGCGGACACATAATCCAGGATGTATCCCGTATGGGTAATAATCAGCCCCATCTTTGTCCGCTCCATCTTCATTCGCATTTTTGATTTTGATCTGTCGGGGGCACCGTCTCTCTCCAGAAGTGTAGCGATGGTTTCCCCTACCAAGGCAATGTTTTCCAGGTCTACCCCTGATTCTGGCTCATCAAAGAGCATCAGATCCGGGTTCTGAGCCATCAACTGAAGGAGTTCGGAACGTTTGATCTCACCCCCTGAAAAGCCGGCATTCAAGTCCCGATCCAAGAATTCCTCAAAATTCACGAGCTGCGCCAGGCCAGCTTCTTCCACGCCTCCCTTTGCACATAGCTGGAGCATCTGTCGGGTCTTTAGTCCATGTATGGTGGGGGGACGCTGGTAAGACATCCCTATCCCCAACTCGGCCCGTTCGTTTATGGGAAGATAGGTGATATCTTTCCCTCTAAAACTCATTTTCCCGGAGACCACCTTGTATTGGGGGTAGCCCATAATCGTCATGAGAAGGGACGTCTTTCCAGATCCATTGGGACCAAAAAGGATATGTGTTTCGCCTGGCTGAATTTCCAGATCAATATGCTGTAAAATGACCTTACCGGCGATTTCCACCTGCATATCTTCTATGAGTAGCATGGCACCGCTCCTCCCGTATAATATTTCAGTAAAAGGTTTTTGTGTTTTCTTGTATAGCCCTACTCTCTCTAAGTCAACTCTTCCAATAAGTCAAGTGATTTATATGGGTTAGACAGGAGAAGGGCAGCCCGATGCACGCCACAGAGAGGTGTTATCAGGTCAGATACATCGCCCATTGTTTGGCCGTTTCTAGAATATATTCTGCTTGGACGTCTTTCACGATCCGATTGTGACCGGGTAAAAGAATCTCTACTTCTAGCTCAGCAAGTCGCATCAAGGACTCCTTGAGTTCTGGCCCATTGGCCCCGTGGAGGTCAAAACGGCCGATGGCGTAATCTGCGTAGACCACATCACCCGGAATGAGTATTTTTTGGGGACCATGATAGAGGCCGATACTGCCTGGGGAGTGCCCAGGGATGTGAAGAACCTCCCAAGTCATACCACCAACCTCCAGATTTTCACCCCCCTGAAGTTTTCGATCCACCTGGAATTTGAAGGCTCCGGGCTTGATCCCATACTGCATTTCACAAATGCCGCGAAACATCTCCATACCGTAGACCACTCTATCATCTCCCTGTTCCAAGGGTTCTGCTTCCAGTGTATGCATCCACAGCTCGGCCCATGGGATCTGCGCCTGGATCTCAGCCAGACA
>JASFIT010000245.1:0-7207 GCA_050122535.1 Desulfobacteraceae bacterium
GGGGGAGCGGGAATCTGTGCCGCAATTCGACAAAGCTGTCATTCCGGGCGAGCCCAAAGATTCTGGGTGAGACCCGGAATCCAGGATCATGGCGGAATATCAAATTATTCTGGATCCCGGCTCGCACCCCGCTCCGCGGGACTTGACTGGGATGACCAATTACGGGACAGCCTCTCAAGGTGGAGGAAATCGTTTTTAGGTTGAATCAAAGAAGCTCCGCGCCTTGACACGCGGAGATTTACTGGTACGTGCCGAGGATGTCTCCACTATACAAGAGGGGGAAGTTGAGTTATGATCTTATAAGGTTACGTGAGGAGCAAAAAAATGCGAGAGCCTTTTATTGACTTCATGAAAAATGAACTGGATTCTGAAACTGTCCTTATCGCCTGCGGTCTCCCTGCATCCTATAAGACAGAAACCACAGAGGTCATTGCCAAACTCAAGGGTTATAGGGTCCTGAGGACCGACATGATTCGCTTAGAGGTCTTGCGAGGCGAAGACATTTTTGATGAAAAGGTGGCCGCCAACATGGAGAAACGGACCCTCGTCTATGATGAGATGTTTCGTATGGCCCATGAGCTTGCAGGCAAAGGGGAGGGAATCATCCTGGACGCCACTTTTGTGAAACAAGAGCTGAGAAGACGGGCTGCTGAAGTGGCTGCGAAGCACAGCAAGAGGCTGGTTATCCAGCAAACAGAGTGCCCCCAAAAGGTATCCTTGAGAAGGATTTCGGAGAGAACCAAGGATAATTATGAATCCAATGCCCTGACAGAACAGGCCTACCTGAACAACAAGAAAAAATTCGAGGCTGTGGATCTGGAGGACCTGAAGGAGCGATATCCCACAATGGATATTATGCATCTTTTGGTGGATACCGCTTCCGATATGGAGGAAGAGTGGTTTGTCATCAGCAAGGTGACACGTTAATTGGGGTGAGTGGTCGTCGGCCGGTTTAATAGCCAACCCGGCCATTCTCCCAGGATCTTATGATGTGAATATTACCGTCGATGCCCTTAAAAAAAGAATCCTCGCTGCAAGAAGAGAGATACCCGCGGACATTGTCCTGAAACAGGGGAGGGTGGTTAATGTATTCTCCGGGGAGATCCAGGAACGGGATGTGGCCCTCTATGATGGTTTTGTTGTAGGGTTGGGCTCGGCATATCAGGGTAGAGAAGAGATAGGCGCAAAGGGAAAATGGATTATACCCGGGCTAATTGACGCACACCTGCATATTGAAAGCAGCATGCTCCTTCCTTCCAGGCTCGCTGCTGCACTCCTTCCACACGGTACAACAACTATCATCGCAGATCCCCACGAAATCGGAAATGTCATGGGCCTTGAAGGTATCAAGTTCATGCTCGAGGAGGGTGCATCCGTACCCCTTGATATCTTTTTTATGGCGCCTTCCTGTATCCCGGCCACCCCCCTGGAAACAGCGGGTGCCCGATTGGGGGCTTCAGAACTCGCGGCATTGAAAAATGAAACACGGATCTTGGGTTTGGCAGAGATGATGAATTTTCCGGGTGTCCTGATGGGTACCCCGGAAGTGTTGGAAAAGCTGGCCCTTTTTAGAGACAAGGTCATTGATGGTCACGCCCCATCACTCATGGGATATGATCTTCAGGCGTATGTGACTGCAGGGATTAGGTCTGATCATGAGACCACCGACCGCACAGAAGGCATGGAAAAGCTCAACAGTGGCCTGATGCTTATGATTCGTGAAGGAACATCGGCCAAAAACCTAGAAGACCTCCTTCCATTGGTCACCCCGGAGAATGCGCGGCGTTTCTGCTTTGTTTCAGACGACTTGCATCCTCAAGAAATTCACCAGAGGGGTCACCTGGATTTCATCATCAGGAAGGCCATTGATCTGGGCCTCAATCCGGTGACCTCCATTCAATTGGCCACCCTGAATCCGGCCGAGTATTTCGGTCTCAAGGATAGGGGGGCTGTGGCGCCCGGATTTCGGGCAGATCTTGCGGTCCTGGCCGATCTGGAGCGCTTTGAATTGGAGAGGGTCTTTATAGGGGGGAAATTGGTGGTGGATAGGGGAGAATTGATAGATTTCCCCTACGCAGATCATGAGTCTGTTGAATTGCGTTCCATGAATGTGGCGCCCCTTACTTCAGAGAGTTTTCGTATCAAACATGAGGATAGGAGGGCCAGGATCATAGAACTCATTCCTGGGCAGATTTTGACACGCGTTCGCCATGAACACGTAAGATCAGAGGACGGTTGGGTCCAATCGGATATTGAAACCGATATCCTAAAATTGGCCGTTGTGGAGAGGCACAAGGCCACTGGAAACATAGGGCTCGGATTGGTGAGAGGTTTTGGTCTAAGGCGGGGCGCGTTGGCCTCTTCCATTGCACACGATTCGCATAATTTGATTGCTGTGGGCGTCAATGACCCGGAGATCTGGCGATCTATCGAAGAAGTGAAGAAAATGGGCGGGGGAATCGCGGTGATAGATGATGAGAAGGTTCTGGCTACAGTTCCCCTTGAGGTTGCCGGGCTCATGTCCGGCGATTCCCTAGAGGGGTTGATTGAGAAATTAGATGAAGTGAACAGGGCTGCTTCGTCATTAGGCTGTACTGTGCCTGAGCCCTTTATGTCTTTGTCATTTCTCGCGCTTCCTGTTATACCTGAGCTCAAGCTGACAGATTTGGGACTGGTGGACGTGGAGGAATTCAGCCTGGTCCCCTTGTTTGTGGACGAGAGATAGCACCTTGTTCGGCACGCTTTTTGCTTTTTTTGTGAAAGATCTACGGAGGTTTTAGAGCATGTCATCCAGTTCGATTGGAATTATCTATAAGTACAGATATGAGCCTGCAAAACAAGAGGCCAAAAAGCTTGAGAACTGGCTTAAGGGCAAGGGTGTAAAGGTTTTTTCAGAAGAGATGAGCAGCACAGTCAGAATGAATGGTTGTCCTGAAGAATCCATTCCTATCCCCAACACCGTAGATTGGGTCGTAGTCCTTGGTGGGGATGGCACCCTACTGGGGGCGGCACGCAAAGTGGGCAGATATGGTGTCCCAATCCTAGGTGTTAATCTGGGAGGACTGGGCTTTCTCACCAGTATTCCACTCAAAGGCCTCTATCCAGCCATTGAAAGGATGCTCAAAGGTGAACTGGAAGTGGAAAGCAGATTGATGCTTGAAACGAAAGTCCTTCGCGAGGGGGAGGAGATCTGTCGATTCCTGGTCCTCAATGATCTGGTCATCAATAAGGGGCCTCTGGCAAGGATCATCGATCTGGATGTACATATAAATGAGCAGTTTCTGACCACCTTCCGGGCAGACGGTCTTATCATATCCACGCCCACCGGCTCAACGGCCTACAATTTGTCTGCTGGAGGTCCTATACTCTATCCCACCATGGCGAATTTCATTCTCACGCCCATTTGTCCTTTCACCCTATCAAATCGCCCCATCATCCTGCCCGATTCAGATACCATTTATATAATGATGGGAAAAGAGAGTGAGGAGAAAGTCCATTTGACCTTTGACGGGCAAGTGGGGTTTGATTTCTCTTACGGAGACAAAGTCATGATCTATAAATCTGAGCAGGGGATAAGGCTGATCAAATCTCCTGAGCAGAGCTATTTTGAGATCTTGAGGGCTAAACTCATGTGGGGTGGGGCGACCTATAACAAGGATGGAGACAAATAAGCATATCTTCAGAGTGAATCGTCGAGATATCAACTATCTGAGGGTGACCATAGAATCCTATGATGGGATGGGCGTTGTGAGGACCATTGATCCCCAAGGGGCACTGATAGAGGTGCAAGTGGCCTCGGGGTGCGAGGTCTTTTTTTCTGAGTTAGTAGATTCCTTGGTGAAGGATGAGAGCATACTTATGGAAGAGCAAAGCAAGGAGTAGGGGGTCTCTCTTTGTCCCGGCACTTTCACATAACCACGATGGGATGCCAGATGAATGAATATGATTCAGATTACCTGGCTCAGGTCCTCGTGAATTCCAATTTTCTTCCAACGGACAACCCGAATAACGCTGATCTCATCCTTATCAATACATGTACCGTTAGGGCGAAGGCTGAGCAGAAGGCCTTCAGTCTCTTGGGCCGAATGATCTCGCTCAAAAGGAGGAACCCCGATTTGATTGTGGGGATTGCGGGATGCATTGCGCAGCAAGAGGGCGCGAATTTGATCCAAAGGTTCCCGGAGCTGGATCTGGTGCTGGGCACCAGAGAAATCGGTAGTATTGAGGAGCTCTTAGAAAGACTGGTTTCGAAGAGGGAGAAGATTGTGGCCACAGATATTGCCCTGGGTCCTCCATCTCCTTTGGGAAATGACGGATATTTCAGAGGCAGGGTCAAGAGCTACATATCTATTATGGAGGGCTGCGACAATTTTTGCAGTTATTGTATCGTCCCCTATGTGCGGGGTAGGGAGGTAAGTCGTGCCCCGGATGAGATCCTGGGAGAGACAGAACATCTGATCTCACAAGGGGTTAAAGAGGTTACCCTGTTGGGTCAAAACGTCAATTCCTACCTTTGGGGAAAAAAGGACGTTTTTAGCTTCCCGTCTCTGCTTAGAGAAATGAGCAAGCTACGTGGTCTTGCTAGAATTCGCTTTACCACATCCCACCCTAAAGACCTATCAGATGATTTGATACATTGTTTTGGCGAACTGGAGAATCTTTGTCCCCATATCCATCTTCCTCTTCAAGCCGGTTCCAACAAGATCCTTCACCTCATGAACAGGGGATATACAAGGGAGAAATATCTGGAGCTGGCCGAAAAATTGAGGAAGACAAGACCCGACATGGCTATAAGTAGCGATGTGATGGTGGGATTTCCTTGGGAATCAGATGAAGATTTTCAGTTAACCCTTGATCTGATTAGGGAAATTGAATTTGACAGCCTTTATTCCTTTAAATATTCGGATAGAAAGGGTACACTAGCGGAAGAAATGGACGGGAAAATTTCTGAAGCGGAGAAGTCCTCCCGTTTGACCGCGCTCCAGCAGCTCCAAAAGGCCATTACACTGAAAAAAAATAAGAGACTGGAGGGGCGCAAGGTGGAAATCCTGGTGGAAGGCGAGAGCAAAAAGGGGGGACAACTGACTGGGAGGACTCCTACCAACAAAATAGTGAATTTTAGCAACAATAATAGTATAATAGGAGAGATAGTTAAAGTCACAATTAAACGTGCTTTTGTAAACTCCCTTTATGGCGATTTATCAGTAGTATCAGGATGTTAGCCCTTTCTAATCAGTTCTGAGGGCTTTTGTTTGTAGGTCATGGAAAAAGACGGAATTGATTACAGCAAGGAATCCGTGCTTGTCGTGGATGATGATAAGCAGTTCAGAGAGACCCTTGTCCAACTCTTATCCATGCTTGGGTTTGAAACCGGTTCTGCGTCCAGCGGGCCCGGCGCCCTGGCTAAGCTGAAAGAAAACGCATACACCTTTCTGTTGGCTGACATGAAGATGCCTAATATGGACGGCCTCAAGCTTATTGACCAGGTAGGGCAAGATTTTCCGGACGTGAGCATCATAGCCATGACAGGATATGCGGAGGGCTACAAGTATATTGACGTGATCAACGCTGGAGCCAGCGATTTTATAAAAAAACCCTTTCAATCCGATGAGTTAGAAGCCAAAGTAAGCAGAATTATCAATGAGCGAAACCTCCGAAAAGAGCTGAGTCGTCTCTCGATCACGGACTCACTCACGGGCCTTTTCAACCAGCGACACTTCTATAACCGGCTGAAGGAGGAGTTCACCAGGGCACACCGGCAAAACCACGCGCTATCCCTTATTCTCTTGGATTTGGATCACTTCAAGGCATACAATGACACTTATGGTCATTTGGCCGGGGATGAGGTCCTTAGAAATCTTGGTCAAATTGTCAACAAGAGTATCCGGGAGGGGGTTGATTCGGGGTATCGCTATGGGGGGGACGAATTTGCCATCATCCTCATCGACGCGGACCTGAGCATTGCCAAAGATATTGGAAAACGCATCCAAAAGGCGCTTGAGATGGGTAACTTTACAGCCAGTGTGGGATATGCCACATTTGTCGATGGAATGAGTGAGAAGGAATTGGTCTCTGAAGCGGACAAAAACCTTTACAAGGCAAAGCTCAAAATCAAGAGCAACATGTCAAGTTCATAGTCGTATAATATATATTATGTAAACTTTTATATATCGCCTCCCTCTTCTTTATGATAACCTTGTTCAAATATCTGTTGACATAGGTATTTTATTAATAGTAGAAAGACAGTTCTATTTTTATCCGGAGGTTCTCAATTCAATGGGTAGTGTGGTAAAAAAGCGTCGTAAGAAGATCAGAAAACACAAATACCGGAAACAGAAAAAGAAGATGCGGCACAAAAACAAATAGTTCTCTCCCGTTGTATCGTTGTTTTATCATTAAAAGAAGGCAGTCCGAGAAATTCCGAACTGCCTTCTTTTTTTGCTCTGCTTCCTAAGTCTTCATTTTGTTTACTCTGGAAGGGCTTGAGGGGCTTATTTGCTGTAGTCGTACCACCCTCCCCCGGTCTTTCGACCCAGCTTACCCGCCTTGATCATGCTTTTTAGGAGGGTTGGGGCGACCCATTTCAATTCTTTATTTAACTCCTTATGGAAATACTCCGCCACGAAAAAGGCGATATCGATGCCCGTAAGATCCATGAGCTCAAAGGGACCCATGGGATAATTCAGGCCATTTTTCACGGCCGTGTCGATATCTTCAACAGTGGCGACGCCCTCTTCCACCATTTTTATGGCTTCTATGAGGTGGGGGAGCATAATCCTGTTTACGATAAAACCTGGCGTGTCCTTTTTCACTTCAACAGTGACCTTGCCCATCTTCTTTGCCAGGTCAGTGGAAACAGCCACTGTTTCATCACTGGTAAAGTATCCCCGGATAATTTCGACCAGTCTCATCAGGGGTACAGGATTAAAAAAATGCATGCCGCAGACCTTGTCCGGTCTCTTGGTGGCTGTTGCAATTTCTGTTATGGACATGGAAGACGTATTGGACGAAAGAATTATATCGGGGCGGCACAGCTCATCCAGCTCTTTAAAGACCTTTTTCTTCAGATCCAGATCCTCTATAACCGCCTCAACCACAAAATCCACATCCTTGAGGTCGGCCATATCCGTGGTGCCTTTGATCCGGCCCATGATGTTATCCTTTTCCTTGGCCTCCAGCTTTCCTTTTTCCACGCTCCGAGAGAGGA
>JASFIT010000246.1:0-7199 GCA_050122535.1 Desulfobacteraceae bacterium
TCTCCCAATCTGATAACATTGGGAGACCCCGTTTTACGGGGCGCTCAAGCGATCCTATCTCCTCTCCGTGTTATCCGCCTGCCCGCCATAGCTTCAGCGCCCGTCCTCCGCAGTAGCCTGCTACGGAGGATGGAACGGCGGGTGAAATCCGTGTGTTCTGCGAAGCAGGGCCCGTGTCAAAAACTCTTCTCAGTGTACTCTGTGCGCTCGAGCGCCCCCGAGCACAGCCGAGGGGGAGCGGGCGAGAGAGCATTTTAGCGAATTTTTTCGTAAATTACTGAGGCAACCTGAAAACGACCATAAGATCATTCTCCCTTTTGACCCCTAAGACAAAATCAAAGAGATCCTGTTGCAGGCAGAAAATGGGATCTTCTCTTGGGAGGTACTCCTTTTTGCCCTGGATGAATTTCTGTGCCGTAGGCTGGAAAATCACCTCTTTAAGCGTGTTGACGGGATCGTAAGCCTTTCCTGTAAGAAGGTGTTCCAGGTAATCAGCGCAGGCCTCATCTTCCGGGGCTTTCCTTTTTGCCCTCTCGCCCATAGCCACCAGGGTTACCAAATCCGGTTTTGCCCTTTTAATGTGTTTCGCAATGGCCCCGGCCATGGGGAAGCTACCGAGCAAGACCTCATCAGCCTTGTCCAGTGCATCTGAGGCCCCGGTCACACCAGACGTGGTTCTGTGCACCACGACCTTATCTTTGAAATAGGCTTGGCCCCTTAGGACGATCTCTGAGGGGGAGTTTCCCAGGTCACCACCTTCGATGGGAACCTCGTTCACCTCTCCCACAAGGATGAACTCAGGGTTTTGGGCTTTGAGTTGAATGGCTTTAGCAGGATCGGCCTCAAGAATGACCTTCCTTACGCCGAAATGGAAGAAAAGGGGTTCACAGGAAAAGGCCCTGAACACGTCAATGATGACCACCAGTCCTCTGGCCTCTCTCGCCCCTTCAGCAAGACTCTTTCTTATGATTTTCATGAGAAGAAGGGACGTGGAACCGGTGGCATATGAAATGCCACCCTACAGTAGGGTCGGGTTTCATACCCGACTGTCAACAGAACTGTGGTACCCATCTTAAAAGCTCACATTGCCTGGCGTCCTAGGGAAAGGAATCACGTCACGGATATTGGCCATACCGGTCACAAACTGAATAAGGCGTTCAAAACCGAGCCCAAAACCGGAGTGAGGGGCTGAACCGAATTTCCGCAACTCCAGATACCACCAGTAATCATCTGGATTAAGACCCGTCTCTTTGATCCTTTTGAAGAGGGTGTCGTAATCATCCTCACGCTGACTGCCCCCGATGATCTCCCCTATTTTGGGCACGAGCACATCCATGGCCCGGACCGTCTTTCCATCCTCGTTCATCTTCATGTAAAAGGGCTTAATATCTTTTGGATAGTGTATGAGGACAACGGGCTTTTTAAATACCTTTTCACAGAGATATCGCTCATGTTCCGACTGAAGATCGCTTCCCCAATCTACTGGAAATTCAAACTTCTCTTTGGCCTTAGTGAGTATCTCAATGGCCTCTGTGTATGTCAGACATTCAAATTCCTGAGATACCACCCCTTCCAATGTTTCTATGGCCGACTTATCAATAAAACGATTGAAGAATTTCATGTCCTCTTCGCACTTCTCCAGGACATCATTGATAATGTATTTAATGAATTCCTCGGCCAGTTCAATGTTTCCGTCCAAATCACAGAAGGCCATTTCTGGCTCAACCATCCAAAATTCGGCTAAGTGACGGGAAGTGTTTGAATTTTCTGCCCTAAAGGTGGGGCCAAAAGTGTAGACATCACCCATGGAAAGGGCATAGATCTCCGCTTCCAGTTGACCGCTAACGGTGAGGTTAGCAGGCGCTGAAAAAAAATCCTGCTCAAAATCTACCTGACCCTCTTTCTTAGGGACCTCATCCAGATCAAAGGCTGTTACCCGGAACATTTCACCTGCCCCCTCACAATCGCTTCCCGTGATGATGGGCGCATGGAGATATATAAAGCCCCTTTCCTGAAAAAAGGTGTGGATAGCCAGACTCATGGCATTTCGCACCCTTGCTACAGCCCCAAAGGTGTTTGTCCTGGGCCTTAGGTGGGCGATTGTCCTGAGAAACTCAAAGGAGTGACGCTTTTTCTGCAAGGGATAAACTTCAGGGTCTGCCCATCCCAAGACCTCCACCTCTTCGGTTTGAAGCTCCACCTTTTGGCCTTTTCCGGGCGAGGCGACTACTGTGCCCGCGGCCCTAATGGAGCAACCTGTCTGCAGCTTCAGAATCTCACTCTCATAGTTGGGCAGATTCTTATCTGCAATGATCTGTATGCCACTGAAAGAAGAACCATCATTCACTTCAATGAAAGAGAAGCCCCCCTTGGAGTCCCTTCTGGTCCTGACCCAACCCATCACGGTGATTTTCGCACCGATATCTTCTGAAGCCAGAACCTGGGCAATCCTCGTCCGTTTCAAAACACATCACCTCTTTGCATTAAAATACTAATTCTCACCACCAAGACCTTGCACTGGCGTGCGCCGATCTAAGAATTAACCGCAGACTCAATAGAAAAGAAATTTTTTGACACGGGTTTCGCCTTGTTTACCCCGTTGAATTCGAAGACTATTCAACTGGGGCGAAACACACGGATAACACGGTTAATCCTCTAAGAGGCTTTAGCCACAGACCCACACAGACTGATATAGACTGTGGGGATCGCTTGAAAGAATGGGAGCCCATGAAGAGCAAAAATGAGCTAGCTCAATTTTGTCCTTCATGGCTTCCCATTGCTCCCAATGCTAGGCATTGGGACCCCCGCGCAGCAGGGTTTCCAGCGATCCCTATTCCAAGTCGACTGATCCTGTAAATCCTGTCTAAAAAACCTCTGTGTCCTCTGCGTCTCTAGCGAAGCGGGTGGTGAATCTATCCTTCTTTCTTTTCAAATTCGGTCATGAAATCCACCAGGGCCTTGATACCGTCCATCCCCGTGGCATTGTAGATGGACGCCCTGCATCCACCCACGGAACGGTGCCCTTTGAGCCCTCCCAGTCCGTGTTTCAGGGCTTCGGCCACAAACTTAGTTTCCAGCTCCTCGCTTGGGAGTCTGAAGGTCACATTCATAAGAGATCGGCTGTCCTTCGCCGCTGTGCCCCTATAGAAATCGGATTTGTCTATGAAGTCGTAGAGAAGCCCCGCCTTATCCTTGTTGATTTGCTCCATTTTGTCCAGTCCGCCAATGGTCTCCTCAACCCACTTCAAGACGAGGTTAATCGTATAGATAATAAAGCAGGAGGGGGTGTTGAACATGGAGTTCTTCTCCGCATAGGTGGTATATCGCAGCATGGTTGGGAGACCATCCGGTACCCTGTCCAGCATATCCCTGCGTACAATGACCAGGGCCGTTCCAGAAGGCCCAATGTTTTTCTGCGCCCCCGCATAAATCAGGCCAAAGGGACTGGCGTCAAAGGAACGGCTCATGATGTCGGAAGACATATCAGAGACCAGCGGCACGTCGCCCGCCTTAGGAAATTCAGCCCACTGCGTTCCTTTAATCGTATTGTTTGAGGTGAAGTGAAGATACGCTGCATCCCCATCCACCTGAAAATCCTTTGGGATATAGGAGAAGTCCTTGTCCTCAGAAGAGGCAAGCACATGTACATCTTTTCCCTGGATCTCAGCCTCCTTGATCGCCTTGGTAGACCATGTCCCAGTGTTGATATAGTCTACTGGTTTGCCTTGGACAGCGAGATTCATGGGGATCATGCAAAACTGAAGACTAGCGCCACCGTGGATGAACAGGACATGGAAGTCCTCGCCCAGATTCAAAAGTCTTTTTGTCCGCTCCACGGTCTCATTGATGACGTCGTCGAACCATTTGGAACGGTGGCTTAGCTCTGTGACGGACATGCCAGAGCCCTTGTAATCCAAAAACTCTTCTTTAATCTCCTCCAGCACGGAAAGTGGCAATGCTGCTGGACCGGCATTGAAATTATGAATCCTATTTCCCATTCTTTTGTCTCCTTTTGTTATGAATTCTTTATCCGGTAACCTTTACGAACAACTTGCTAAGGTCAACATAAACGGTCTTACAGTTCAAATCTATATGCTGTGGGACGGGGGTAAGGGGGAACGGCGGGACGGCTCACCATATTTCTCCGTTACCCCGTTTCCCCGCTTCTCCATAGCTCATTTGCGACACAAAGTGGAGAAAGGCTCTCTATTCCAACTTCTCAATCATCCCATTTACCGCCTCCAGGGCCTCTTGGTCTTTTTCAAATGGTGGAAGCCCCTCCAGATCCGCTTCTATGATGTCGCCTCTGAATGGAATAAACCCAAGAAATTCAAAATCGGGCATGTTCGAAATAAGAAATTCTTTGTCCTTTTCTGACCGAATCTTATTGCCTAACAGGCTTATCTTCTTAAGACCAATATCATTGGCCAACTTTTGGATCTGATGAGCCGTCTCAACACTGCGTCTCCCAGGCTCAACCACCACGACCAGTCTGTCTACAGCCATGGCAGTACCCCGTCCCAGGTGTTCTAAACCAGCCTCCATATCAAGAACGATAACTTCATCACGGGCCAGGACAAGATGTGTCACGAGGGTTTTCAAAAGCGTGCTCTCTGGGCATATACAGCCTGCACCCCCTTTTTTTACACCTCCCAGAACCATGACTCTTATCCCATCCGCCTCTACGGATAGTTTTTGCGGCAGATCATCCACTTTGGGATTCAGCTTAAAAAATCCGCCCATGGTGCCCGGTTTAGCCCCTGTCCTCTCCTCGATGAGCTGTTTCATTTCCGAAATGGGGACGATCTCTTCACTTCCCTGGACGCCGAGGGCCTGGGCCAGGTTAGCATCAGGGTCAGCATCGATGGCGAGGACCCTTTTACCTTGATTAGCCAATGCCTTAACCAGAAAGGAGGCGAAAGTGGTCTTACCCACCCCACCTTTACCACTTATTGCAATTTTCATGTATTCACCTCTTGCTTATTATGATTCCTCGCTCCCAGAGCAAATCTCTTCACAACCAAACTTCCGGGAACCAGGAATTTATCACGAAAAGGGGAAATTTGGAAAACACGAAAAAATAGTGATTCAGTAATCCAAAACTTTTGGCGCAGATTCCAATCCGCAGATTACGCAGATTTGCGCAGATGGGATACAGGGGTCGCTTGAGCCCCCGCAACGCGGGGTTCCCAATGTGATAACATTGGGAGATATGGAGACCCGAATAACAAAAAATGAGCTAGCTCATTTTTTGTTATAGGGTTCTCCATATAGCTCCAAGCGATCCGCCATTCCTTTGTTTCCAATCCGTGTAATCCGTGTGTCCTGCGAAGCAGGACCCGTGTCTAAAGATTCTCTGTGCCCTCTGTGCCTCGAGCGAAGCGGGTGGTGAATTTCTTTATTTCGTGGTTTCGTCCTTTCGTGTTTTCGTGATTAAGAATCCTGTCCAAAATCCTTCTCCCCTGTGCCTGCTCGACTATGGGAGGGCATTGGGAACGACTAGAAAGGATCTCATCTAGAAGAATATAACCATTCAATTTGCTTGGGACAGAGATTTGGACCTATTAAAAGACAAAACTTCTATACTATCAACCATATTTTTACAATATCTTTCTCATACAAATAGACATTAAAACGCCCCCGTGACATTATCTGAAAGTAATTTTAGTCATGGAGTGGTGGAGTCATGGAGTTTTGGAGTATTGGATAAAATATTAAGAATTCCCATAAATCCTGTTTCAGCAGCACTCCATCCCTCCACTACTCCATTGCTCCAAGTATTCGGCATATGAAGTTTGAAATTGTTATTGAGGGAGAACCTCGCTCCATATCAAAGCTCCTTCAGAAGCTTAAGCCTATTTTGCCGGCCACAGAAAACGGCCTTGGGCCTACTGACCAGAGCGATGAAAAGGCGAGGATCGTTTTGTTGGAGAGCAGAGAAGGCCTGCCTTTCCGGCTTCTTAAAATCTCTCGTATTATCAGCAAACTGAATAAAGATCGCCTCCTAAACGCAGATTTCGATTTGAGAGTCCGGAATCTAGCCTATTCTGAGCCAACTGTTGAGAGCCATCTCCTTAAAAAGCCGTTCAAACCCATACCCTCTATGACCATTCAGTTCTGGGATCCTTCTCTTCCCCCGGCTACAGATGCCGAGACAATCAAAATTTACTCTCATTACTCCTTTGGTACAGGAAAACACCCCACTACTCGCTTGTGTCTCATGTACCTTGATAATATGACTCACAATCCGTCACTCGATTGGCGACTTCAAGGCAGGGAAGTGCTCGATTTTGGGTGTGGTACCGGTATTCTGGCCATTGCTGCAGTAAAAATGGGAGCCAAAAAGGCCTTGGGTGTGGAGATCGATCCCCAATCTGCGCAGACAGCAAAGAAAAACGCGGAAATAAATGGACTTACCGAGAAAATCCTCATCAAACAGGGGTCCTGGGAGGTTGTGGAAGGCAAATTTGACCTCATCCTGGCCAATCTTGTCACGGCCGCCCTTTTTAGGGCAGGGAAATATATTCCCAGTTACCTGAAAGATGATGGGAGGATTGTGATCTCCGGATTCAGTACCAACCAACAAGGGGAAATAAAAGAATTCTTCAGGAAACAGGGACTTGTAGCCACAGATAGGTCAAGTCTGAAAGACTGGAGCGCCATGCTCCTAGTGAAAAAGGGCCATCTTAGGTCATAAGATTTTTTGACACGGGTTCTGCTTCGCAGAACACACGGATTTCGCGGAAGCATCACAGGCGATCTATACTTCTCACCGAATTCCGCTTATGTTTCTGTCGAAATCGTTGGATTCGCTTAAGAGCCTTTCCGCCCACTAGTGGGCGGGAAGGCCTCGATGAGTCACATCGAGGCGCTAGGAGAAGATTCACGCGCAGAAATGAGCTAGCTCATCTCTGCACGTGAGAGCTTCTCCGAGCAGCTCTTTGGCGAATCGCTTGTTTCTCCCTGTAATCTGTGAAATCTGTGGAAAAATTCTTTTGGATTGAGTCTGCGTCAGTCTGTGTGCGTCTGTGGCTAATATCTCTCTGTGCCCTCTGCGTCTCGAGCGCAGGCCGCCGGAGGCGGACAAGCGGGTGGTGAGGTGTTATTCGATATCGAAACGTATGCCCTGCGCCAGCGGGAGATCCTTTGACCAATTGACCGTGCATGTCTGGCGCCGCATGTAGGCCTTCCATGCATCC
>JASFIT010000247.1:0-7145 GCA_050122535.1 Desulfobacteraceae bacterium
TGAAGAAACAGGAGGCACCAGGTACCACGTTCAGAAAGCACCTGCGTATTGCGAAAGGGCTCCTTTCAGAGGATGACCATCTCCTGGCGGAGGTCATGTTCAATCCAAATACAGTTAGGCAGATAGAGGAAATCAATTCGCAATTAGCGTACCTGACGCATATTATTAGAGGCAGGGATTACGAAGAAATGGAGAAGTTTCTCAATAAATTGAGAGACAATATTGAATAAGTCTCATTTACCCTTTTAAGTTATGTTCTGCATTCCTATTCTCGCTAAAGATACTCAGGAGGCCCTCGAAAAGATAGCCAGGGCCAATGCCTTGGCTGATATGCTGGAATTACGTCTGGATATGATGGACACCTTTGATCTGCACGAGATGATTCAAGCTGCATCCAAACCTGCACTGGTTACTTACCGATCCATCAAGGAAGGAGGGAAAGGAACCGCTGATCATAAGACGCATGCCAGTTACTTGTTAGCTGCACTTGAAGCAGGTGCAGAATTTGTGGATGTAGAGCGGAGTCTTCCAGAAAAATGGCGGAAAAAAATATTTCGTGCCCAGGGCAAGTCCAGCATTATTATCTCTACCCATATGACTGATAATACGCCTTCGAAGGAAGAGCTTGAGCGGATCTTCGGGGAAATGACAACTACAGGTGCCCATATCACCAAGATTGTAACCCATGCTAGAAGTGTGGTGGATAATCTCAGGGTCCTGGATCTCATACCAAGGGCACAGGAAAGGGGAATTAAAATCATAGCCTTCTGCATGGGGCGTTTCGGGCGAATTAGTCGAATTTTCTCACATCTTATGGGTGGGTATGTGACCTTTGTATCGCTTGAAGGGGGAGAGGAATCTGCTGCCGGACAAATACCAGTGGGGGAAATGAAAAAAATACTGGATATCTTTGAAGGCTGAGATCTGAACGTTCCTGTTTAGTTCTTAGAAAGCGCCATGTTTGTCATTAGTTGACACATCATGCTAGATACTGGTCTCTGCCTGCCCGCCATTAGCTGCGCTTCAGGCGCTGGCAGGCGGGGATATTGGATGAAAAGGTAACGAAGGTTTTTTCAAATCATCCAGAATTTATAATCCAGTGTCCAGTATCGCTTCGACCTAAACAATGTGATATTTGCTCCCAAAAAGTTAGGCTTAACGGGAATCTTCAATAAGAATGAGAGTCCCATGAAAATTGATCAACACACAGATCTTTACGCCGTGGTCGGATACCCCATAGGACACTCTCTGAGCCCCACTATGCATAATGCCGCCTTTTCTTCGGTGGGCCTGAATGCCATCTACCTGGCTTTCGAGACAGAAAATACGGAGGGATGCATTCAGGGCATGAGGGCACTCGGCATAAGGGGGATGAGTGTAACCCTACCCCACAAGTCTGCGGTGATCCCCTTGCTTGATGGAGTGGACGACTTGGCTGGAAAAATAGGGGCCGTGAATACTATTGTGAATGAGAAGGGGCACCTGACCGGTTACAATACGGACGCGGTCGGCGCGCTGCTGTCTCTGGAAGAGAATGTGAAGCTTTCTGAGAAAACCTGCCTCGTGATAGGGGCTGGAGGTGCGGCTCGGGCCATAGGTTTCATATTGGCTGAAAAGGGTGTTAATCTAAAGGTGAGTAATCGCTCTGTTGAGCGAGGAGAAGTCCTAGCACATTCCCTCGCATGCCCCTTTATCCCGCTAGATAAATTGCAGGAACCGATAGCAGATCTTTTGATACAAACCACACCGGTAGGTATGACGCCCCAAAAAGAGGAATGCCTTGTTCCGAAACAGATCCTCCAAAAGGGCATGGTGGTCATGGACATCATCTATAATCCCGTTGAAACCATGCTGCTAAAAGTGGCAAGGGCCCGGGGATGTCTGACGATCAATGGGCTGAGCATGTTTATCCATCAGGGGGCAGAGCAGTTCAGGCTGTGGACCGGTCTTGAACCCCCGATCCTTGCCATGACCCGTGCGGTAGAGGGAGCACTGAGGAAAACTTCTTTGGATCTAGAGAAGTGAAAGAGATTCCAACCAGATCGTCGATTGATGCAACAGTGCGCATACCCGGTTCCAAAAGCATCACCCATCGCGCACTGATTACGGCCAGCCTGGCCAAAGGGGAGAGTGCACTTGAAGAGTTTCTTGCCTGTGAAGATACCCTATACACTGCCAATGGACTCCGGGAGCTGGGCGTAGAGATATTCATCAATGGAGAACATACGAGGGTTCAAGGCACAGGCGGTGAGTTCCCCTCCGCTGGCAGTAGAAAAGAGATTTTTCTGGGAAACTCTGGAACCTCCTACCGTCTTCTCCTCTCCACGGTAGCCCTTGCCAGAGGAGAATATATCCTCAAGGGGACACCCCGTATGCACGCCAGACCCATAGGAGACCTGGTTAGAGCTTTGAATGAACTGGGGGTGGAGACTTCATGTATCGAGAAAGACGACTTTCCACCCGTATCTGTTGAAGCGAAAGGGATCCGAGGGGGAAAAGTGAAGATCGCCGGGGACAAAAGCAGTCAATATCTGTCTTCACTTTTGTTGGCCGGTCCATATGCAGAAAAGGATGTGGAGATTGAGGTGACCGGAGGATTGGTCTCTCAGCCATATGTGGATGTGACCCTAGACGTGATGAAGACGTTTGGGATTCCAGTGAATCGCGATGGCGACCGTTATTTCAAGGTCTCCAGTGGACAGAGGTATCGCCCTTGTAAATTCAAAATAGAGGGGGACATATCGACAGCATCCTATTTCTGGGCCGCTGCGGCCGTGACTGGAGGTACGATTGGAACGGAGAATATCCACCCTTACAGCACCATGCAAGGGGATATTTTTTTGCTTGATATTATTGAAGAGATGGGCTGTCGTATCGAGAAGAGCGAGGAAAGCGTCGTTGTTCAAGGCGGCGACCTTTCAGGTGTTGAAGTGGATATGGGAGCTATGCCGGACATGGTTCCAACCTTGGCTGCGATTGCCCTGTTTGCTAAAGGGCGGACGACTATTCGAAACGTCTCTCATCTGCGTCTCAAGGAGAGCAACCGCTTGCAGGCCATTGTAACAGAATGGTCTCGGCTGGGGAGCCGGATAGAGGAGTTGGCAGATGGGCTGATCATCCATGGCAGAGGCCCTCTGTCAGGAACGGTCGTAGACTCTCATGACGATCATCGCATAGCTATGAGCCTGGCTGTGGTGGGACTAAGGGTTCCAGAAATCAGGATTAGAGGAGAGGATTGTGTCAATAAATCGTTTCCACGATTCTGGGAATTGTGGTATAGACTGCAATAGCGCAGGGCCAATGTTTTTAGAATTGGATCGCTTGTGATGGAGGAGAAGGCACGAGGAATGGCATATCCTGTCAGAGAAACACTCGACAAGCTGTACCAGAAATACTTTGTGCAACAGGGACTGACAATAGAATACATAACTAAAGTGTTCCTCATTTTTGTTACGGCTACCATTGCGTGGTGGATTTTTAACTTGGTCGTGAGGAGGCTTGAGAAAAGGTATCGGGAGCACGTTTTTGTTCAGAAAAATAAGCTCTTTTTCCCTCTCATAAGAAAGGCAGGGCACTATACCATACTCATATTGGTGGGCATTAGCCTGGTTAACCTCATTCATGTGCCCATTATCGAAAAGATCTTCTATGCCTTTATGATCATGGTCCTCGCATCGCTGATGCATGGCATTTTCAAAACCTTCCTGCCCCAAATCAGAGAAAAGATTGTTGCCAAGACCAATAGCAAGATGGATGATGTGATCTTCGACCTGGTGAACAGGTTTGCGAGCGTTATCATTTTTGTTACGGCCGCCATTTTAGCCCTCGATGTGTTGGGAGTAAATATCATGCCCTTCGTCGCAGGTGCTGGGGTTGTGGGCATCGCGATCGGGTTTGCGGCAAAGGATACCCTGTCCAATGTGATTGCGGGTGTCCTGCTCATCATGGACCGTCCATTCGAGGTGGGCGATCGGATTGAGGTCTGGTCTGCACCCGCAAATTCAGCCACCTGGGGAGATGTGGTGCATATTGGGCTCAGGGCCACCAAGATTCGGACCACGGATAACATCGTGATCGTCATCCCCAATAATGAAATCATGATGAGGGATATCATCAACTATACCACCATGTCCAAGGACATCAGAGTCCGTATACCCATCGGCATTGCCTATGACGCGGATGTGAGCAAAGCCAAAGAAATCATCAAGCAGGTCAGCCTTGAGTTGGATTGGGTCAACAGAGAACCTGAACCTAAAGTGGTGGTTAAGAGCTTCGGTGATTCTGCGGTTAACCTGGAGGCTAGGGTATGGATCAGCCGGCCCAGAAAAAGAATAGATACCATTTCCCATATCACAGACCGCGTGAAAGCGGTTTTCCATCAAGAGGGGATTGAAATCCCCTTTCCAAAGCGAGATATCTACATAAAGAAATCAGAATAGAGGCCCACAATCCCCCAAAAAAAACCTTGACGGGCCTGCCACATTGTGGTATAAAAATGGGTGTGCATTGTGCACCTCTTTTTGTGATAGCCTTTGAGCGCATAATGCCTCCTATAGGTCCATAAGGCTCAAAGGCTCATTACCTCCTTCTAACCCCCTTGAGACTCCCTGCATCCTCAAGGGGGTTTCCTTTTCATTTGCAGTATTTCATTAAGGGAATATAAGGGGAGTTGAACCGAATTTGTGTTAATTTAAAATAATTATTTCTCCATGCTTGGGGATGAGAAACTCCTCTTCTGGTCTTCCGTTTTCGCTTCTTGCCTTTTCAAGCCTTCTGGGGGGTTCATCAAGGGGTTCATCCGTCAACATGAACGTACCCCAGTGTATGGCCACGGACTTTTTGGAACGCACGTCCAGGTGAATCTGCAGGGCCTCTTCAGGGTTGATATGGTAATTGCGCATAAACCACCTGGGCTCGTAGGCCCCTATGGGTATGGCCGATAGATCAAAGGGCCCCAGTTTGTTGCCGATTTCTTTAAAGTGGGGGGCATAACCCGTATCCCCTGCAAAGAAGAAACGAAACTCATTGGCCTGGATCACCCAACCAGCCCACAAGGTCTTGTTGCGGGAAGAAAGCCCCCTTTGACTCCAATGTTGAACAGGCACAGCCGTAATCTCTAGATCTGCTTCCTCATGTCTATCCCACCAATCCAACTCAATGACACGCCTGATGCCAAGACCTTCAAACCAGCTTTTAAGCCCCAATGGGACAAAAAATTGGGTCTTTTCCCCACCTGCTCGTTGATGGAGCTTCACTAAAGTCTGTTCGTCTAGAGAGTCATAATGATCGTGGGAAATAACGACCATATGAATGGGCGGTAGCTCTTGGAGAGGAATTCCTGGGGGGACTACCCTTTTGGGACCGGCCCATCGCACAGGTGAGGCCCGTTCGGAGAAATGGGGATCTGTAAGGATATTCTTTCCTTTCAACTGGAGCAAAACCGTGGCATGGCCAATCCAAGTGAGGGTCGTTTTTTCGTTGTTGGATCGGAGAAATTCAGCGTCATTCTTGGCCAAAGGAAAATCATAATCCTCTGGCCCGGGGATATCCTTTCCGAGTCGATTCCATCGCCATTTCAAGAAGTCAAAAAACCTGGAGTCATCAGTAATATATACATTGCGAAAGCCATCTTTTGTGTGATGAGGCTTGCTTTGCTCGGTCTTCGGGGCGGCACAAGTCAGTGAAAAAAGAGAGATGAAAGTCAAAACAGATAGCCTCCACAGCTGAAACCTAATTGAAAGCATCTAAGGCTCCTTACAAATGGATGAAGGTAAACACAGTCTAGTGTCAAAGGTTGCGCCCGTCTTCAATGTATTTACTCGCCCAAGTGGCGACCATTGCACCCACATATATTCCAAATACCCTTTCGGTTCTAATATCCGCCAATCCATCTATGGTCTTCAGATCTAGAGGAATTTAGCCTTATATAAATGTTAGTCTAATAGAATGGATGTCAACTGAATACTGCCCATATACATGCCGGTAAGTCTGAACATAGCCGTTGACAGTAATTCTTGAGCGCTTATGAGAGCGGTATAAAGGCCTTGGTTTACGACCGGACAAAGAGGCCTTAGGTTGGTTCCTTTGTGACAAATTTTGCGCACATTATGTAAAAAAAGACAAAAATTGGCAGAATCCACATGGGTCTCGTTCTCGACTACAATCTGCGGTAATAAATGAGAAATGATATTTTCTAACATTCTGGAATGCTTGCTATTATTTTTGTTTTGCGGGGCAATAAAATCTCTTTAGAAAAGCGTTTCTGGCACAAGCTTTGCACCATTATAAAACTTGCTCGACAGATTTGGTCACTAAGCCTTTTAACCTGATTAACCCGTTGCTGCAATAGTCATGAAAAGAAATCTTCTCCTCACACTTCAGACCCTCCTAATCGCGCTATCACTATTTGCGCTCACAGGTTGTCTAGAGATAATTAGCGCCGTGGGAGCGAGCGCTTACATGACGGGAGAGTATCTTGTGTCAGGCGCAGTGACCAAGACGGTCAGCTACGATTTCGGCCGGATTAAAAAGGCCCTCTTGGTTGCCCTGTGCAAAATGGAAATCTATGTGAATGAGGCAAAACCGATTGAGGACGGGGAGGAGATCTTTGCGACTGCAGAAGAGTTAGAGATCAAAATCGAGTTGAAGGAGATAACGCCGACTGTAACGCGTATTTCAGTTAAAGCGGAAAAACACCTCCTAAACCGGGACAAAGCAACAGCCCAGGAGATTCTTCAGCAAACAAACAAGATAGCGGAAAAATTGGTCAGCTAAGGGTGATAATCCGAATTCCGTTCAGGCCTTTCCAGCGCAACGGACCCAATCAAGAGCAAATCTTGGCCAGTTATAATCCCAGGAACCTTGCAGAGACGTTCACTTTTTGTGATTTTTTGTGACGAGTGTCTTGTAGATCCAGCCTTTCTTTTCCAGATCAGAAAGCCATATCTGGTACCAACTCTTTTTCTTGTTCAATAGCCAGAATTCCTGATCTTTTTTTGCTACCGAAATGACATTGGAGCGTGTCGTTGGCCTCTCTCTAATATTTGCCAGCTTTGTAATCACAGTAACGGTGCTGAGGAGGTGTTCCGGCACCTTTACTGGGCTTGAGGTTGTTTCGGTAGTTTCTCGAACCCTTGTCTTGCGAA
>JASFIT010000248.1:0-7113 GCA_050122535.1 Desulfobacteraceae bacterium
TATGTAATCTCTTTGTGCTTCCAACTCTGTAAAACTCGCCCGCTTCAAGAAATCTGAGAAGCTTTGCCTGTGCCTCGAAGCTCAAATCGCCCACCTCGTCAAGGAACAGCGTTCCATTGGCTGCCTCTTCTATGAGGCCTTTTTTGCCTGATGCCCTTGCACCGCTAAAGGCCCCTTTTTCGTATCCGAAAAGCTCACTCTCAATAAGATCCTTTGGAATGGCCGCACAATTCACGGTCATAAAGGGCCCTTTGAAATTGGGACTCCTGTAATGGATGGCATGGGCAATCAGCTCCTTGCCCGTGCCTGTCTCTCCAATAAGAAGAATAGGGGTGTCGGGGCTCTTGGCCACCATCCCAATAAAGCCCATCACATCCTGGATAGCGCTGCTCTCTCCTACGATGCAGGGGAGATTCTCTTTGAGGTATTCCTCCTGGAGGGTTTGGACTTCTTTCCTCAACCTTATTGTCTCAAGGGCATTACGAACGGGGACTTCCAAGGCATCCATATGAAGGGGTTTCACCACATAATCATAGGCTCCCAGCTTCATAGCAGAGATTACGGTGTTGATATCCTCATAGGCGGTTATCATGATAATCACTACATCGGGGTAGAAATCTTTTATTTTGCCAAGCGCTTCAATCCCATCCATGCCGGGCAATCCAATATCAAGGAGGACGAGGTCTGGGGGACGGTCTTTCATGGCATCGATGGCTGTCTCTGCTGTAGCGAAGGCCTCCACCTGGTAGTTCGCCTCAAGGGCCATGGTTACCCCTTCCCTTATGGTATTTTCATCGTCAACGACATAAATGGAATAAGATATCATCTCGGTTCTGTTCCTTTTTCCAAGGGAATTTCAATCTTAAATTCGGCCCCACCCCATTTGCTTGGAGCTACGTCCAAAGAACCACCGTGATCGGTGATAATCCTGTGGGCAAGACTCAGGCCGATTCCAGTGCTGCCATTCTTTGTGGTATAGAAAGGATCAAATATCTTTTCTCTGAGGTGTAACGGCACCCCTGGACCAGAATCGGAGATCCTCAATGTTATGCGATTGTTTTCTAAAGATGAAGTCACTTTTACTACTTTGCGTCCATCCAGATTCTTCATGGCCTCAGCGGCGTTGGTAATCAGATTCAAAACAAGCTGTTCGATCAAGTGAGGATCTGCACGGCATAGTTGAATGTCTTCGGCAAGAGCTTTTTCAAGCTTAATCCCCCTCTTACGCAGGGTAACTGAGGAGAGGCCGATGGCCTCCTCAATAGGTTTGTTGATGTCTGTTAAGACGAGCTTGGGTTCACTCGGTTTCGAAAAGTCCATGACTCTTCTGATCACAGACTCAATCTTGTTGGAGGCGGACTTGAGCTGGTCGAAGATCTGTTTTGCTTTCTCTACACTATCCTCTCTATCGTAAATCTTCTCCAGGGTGCCTAAATAAATATTGATGCCAGAGAGCGGGTTTCTTACCTCATGGGCAATGCCGGCAGCAACCCGCCCCAGGGAGGACATCTTGTCCTGGATTCTTAAGATATTCTCCAACTCTTTTGCACGGGTAATATCCATAATGTTGACCAATATGGCTTCTTTCCCGCCATATTCGATTGAGCTCGTCCGACAAAGGACCCATTTCATATCAAGCCTGTTACCGGCTTCATCAACTGGGTAAAACCTGAAATCCGTTTCCCGAGTTTGAACTCTCCCAGAAGCTATACTTCGATAAAACTCTTTTACTCTTTCCACATCATCCGGATGGATGCTTTCAAGGTCTGTTAGTTTAGACGGTCGAGGCAATGGCCCAAGGAGTTCCTCTTGCTCTGGATTTTGATAAATGACTTGACCGTTTTGGATGATAGAAATGCCAACAAGTGAATTCTCAATGAGATCCCGGAAACGCTTTTCGCTTTCGCGAAGTGCGTCATACGCCCGGTTTCTCTCATTTTCTACTTCTAAGTTGTTTAGCCCAAAGGCAATATCTTCTGCAACTTCTTCCAATAGGCCATGTTCTTCCTTGTTGGATATAAGTTCTCTCGGGATAGATACACATAATAAACCATAGACTTTTCTACCGTACGCCAGCCGTACAGTCATCCCCCCCCTGCCTGAGTACTTTTTTGATAACGGGCAGTCAGTGCAGGTGGAAATTGGGTCCTCAGTTAAAGCAACCTCAGGTTGCGTGAGGGCTCGCTGGGCGCATTCGGGCATTGCCCCGCGTCGGATTCGCTCAACCATAGGCAAGAATTCTTTACCGAGTCCGGATTCGGCGCATGTAACTAACCCTCCGGATTCATCCAACATGGCGATCCATGCGTTATGATAACCGCGATTTTCGATGAGGTTGTAACAGATCCCCTGAAGCAATCTGGTGCGGTCCTTTTCCTTGACGATAAGTTTGCCTATTTTGCGTATGGTAAGCAGCAGAAGGTTGAGGCGCTCTATTTTCTCCGTTTCCTTGTTCAATTAAATCTCTCAGTTTCAATGTTTAGGGTGATAGATCTCCTGATTGGTTTTGCGTTTTTCTAAGGAGGCAGCAATCAGGCGCCGTCCCATCTCCCAGGAAAGATACCTCCAATCGGGCGGTTTTGAAAGCAGAAGCCTAAGTCTGACAGATACTAAATTTAACTCAATCTAACCTTTGCCTTGGAAGAAAACCAGAACTCCGATTCGTTTTCCCCACCTATTAGCATAAAAAAGGGGTGGGTTTGGCCCAAGCCCCAACTTTTCTTGTTGATCGCTTTAGATTAATCGTTTAGCTGAAGAAGAACTTGTCACCATTGGCCACAAGGAAGGCACGTTGGGATTCCGGGACTGGCTGTTTAGGGGGCAACCCGAGTTTATTTTCTCCTTGACTGCATTCTTTCGAAGCTATACTTCCCTATCTTCTTGACGATAAATATGAATAGGACAAGATGTCAACTGGAGGCTTCAAGTGGTTATCAGAAGGCCTCCTCCACCTTCCAGACCTGCCACACCATCCCTATCGGCCTTTTTAAGCATCTCAGCTGTTGTATCAAAAATAGTTGCCTCTTTGATGTTAAGTACTCTAGCATCCACAGCCTTTTTCTTCTCCCTTTCCATATTTCCCTTCGATTTTGTCTTAATTGCATTAGCCAAAGAAGATGACGAGGACCTAGTTTACTTCCTTTCTCATGCTTTTCTTTATTTCCCCAACGCAAAAAGGACAGACGAGGCGGATTTGTTTGTGATCACTAAGGGTTTTTTGTCGTGAGGGTTTAAGGGCTGGTCTCTCCAGCGTTGTACAAACTCGAAACGGACATTTAGTCCTACCTTTATCCTGTCTTGCAGACATGGTTCGTTTTTCCGTCTTGAATAAACACTCGCAATCTTGAAGAGCATCAATCGTGCCAAAAGATAAGACAAGGCAGGATGAAATGTATCTTATTGACAATATTAGATTAATAGCTGCTGTTTTGCTTTTTGGGAGAGTATGGGCGGGCTGAGCACCATTGCATGAATGCAATGCTTGTTGACCAATAAGTGTGCAAAAAAGGCCATTTCATGAAAGGATGTTGAAAGCGGATTTGGGGCGCTATATTGCTGCGGCTCGCAAGACGGGGTTGAAGTGAGGCGAGGAAGCCGAGAAATGAAATGGGCCCAAGTTTAAAACTTGCCCCAAATCAAGAGCAGGGTTAAGAGAAAGGTGTTTAAAGAAATGGGTTATCCAAAGAAAACCTCATCTCCATTTCCAACAAACAATTCACTCCTGGACCCGTATCTGGCTGTCCCTTTGACTATGGGGTAACCCAGTTCAACCATCCTCTTTACAGCAGCTAAACCTGTACGATGATTACACGCAATCTTTTTAAAGTTATATTTATCCATCTCCTTAATGATGAGCTCTCTATCTTTATCGATAGGACCAAATGGGGCAATATGCAAACCTCCATAAATGCCATACATGTTATCCCCGCCCTTGATCTGGTCTATGGCAAAATTTGCAAAGGTCACTGTGTTCTGATGGCAGCGTCGTTCTATTGTTTTGGATGAAAACCAAGATCAGGAACAAGAATGGAGATGCCGTATTGCACAGACTCGCTTGGGTAGACCCATGAAGTCTCATGAGAGGCGTTGAGGTGAAAAAGCCCCCAACGCCTCTGTTCTTATGCTATGCGGTAATGTTGTACTTAGTTCCTGCCATGTTGAGGACAAACTCTTCAGGCATCTCGCGCTCGAAGGTAGTAATGGCCTCCCATCCCGAGCAGTGCATAGGCACAATGTAATCAGGACCAATGGCCTTGATCCCGGCGACGGTTGCCTTAATTTTCGCCAGAGGAGCACCAACCAAATGGAAGCCTCCAATGACCGCGTGAACTTTGTCTATGCCCGTCATCTTTTGGGCATGTTTCACCGTGTTGACAATCCCGGCGTGGGCACAAGCCGATACCACGACAAGCCCTTTACCCTTTACGTTAAATACCACTGATTGCTCTCCTGGGAATAGATCGTTTTCCCGTTTTCCTCCTCTATCAATAAATAAAATGGGCGAACCTTTCTCATAGTCCGTCACCCTCTCGATATTACCTGTCAAATAAGCCCCCGGAACAATGGGTGTCGGTTCTTTGACCTCAATCACCTTAACGATTCCCAAATTCTCGAGATCCTCTCTGTTCATCTGTCCGAGGTCATTGAAACCATCAACCGGAGCATATTTTTTAGAAAAATTGACCCACCTTCGAGCAAAGGCCTCTTGGCCAACATAAAGTGGAATTCCTTTTCTAAATTTTGTCTTGTTCTGTTTAAGTAATGGAATAAGATTTCCATGGTGATCCAGATGCCCGTGACTCAATGCGAGGGCATCTAATTTTCTTAAGTCGATATCCAGCAAGTCAAGATTCCTGCTCACCCCTTGGAAATCCCACCCATAATCGAACATGAAGTTGTAGGACTTACCATTGACCACCATTTCTATATAATAAGCCAAGCCATGTTCAGCGTGAAGCGTCATTCCGGGAACGACAACCGTGGTCCTTGTTGCTATTTTTTCGGGCCACCTCAGACAATCATAATAATTGTCCGTGATGACGGTTATTGTCAATTTTTCAACTTCTGGAATTTTTACAGAACCGTATGCCATAGAACCCCCTCCTTTTAAAATAGACCCTGCCATTAATACCGTCCCTGCGGCGGCCGTTACCTTTATAAACTCTCTTCTGTTCATCTCTTTCATCGCTTTCTTCTCCTTTCGGGATTAGTAGATGCATACGACCTCCAAGGGTTTCCGAGCCCATACCGCCTTTAAAAGCGTCCGATCACCTCCTTTCTATGCCCTGTATTTCAAAAACCCATTTCCACCATCAATTTCTCCCAGATCTCTCTGACCGCTTGGCCTGCCTCAGAATGGCCATCATATTCAAAGATGGTTTGCCCCTGGACCATGGCTTTGGTGAAGATGGGGTCAAAGGGGATTCGTCCCAGGACAGATAAGTCTTTCTCCCTGGCCACGTCTTCAATGATTCGGGTCTCCTCAGTATTGAGATCGAACTTGTTTACACAGATCATGCCTGGCACGTTGAAATGATTCGCCAGTTGTGCCACGCGCACCATGTCATGTTTTCCTGAAACCGTGGGCTCTGTAACAATGAGGACGCCGCTGGCCCCGCCCATGGAGGCGATCACAGGACATCCTATTCCCGGGGGCCCATCAGTCAGAATGAGGTCCAGGTCTTTTTCTTCGGCCAATTTCTTGGCCTCCTGCCGCACCAAGGTGACCAGCTTGCCAGAGTTCTCCTCGGCGATGCCCAGCCTGGCATGGACCATAGGCCCAAACCGGGTGTCAGAAATAAACCACTCGCCACAAGTATTTATAGGGAAGTCAATAGCCCCTTCAGGACAGAAGTAGACACAGACGCCGCAGCCTTCACATTCAACAGGATCTACTTCAAAATCTTCGCTAATTGCATTCCAACGGCATAGGTCACGGCACAAGCCGCATTCTGTACATTTCTCAGGGTTGATAATGGCCGTGTTTCCAGACTGAAAATTGTGGTGTTCTTTGACCCTGGGAGCCGTAATCAGATGCAGATCTGCTGCATCCACGTCTGCATCGCAGAGCACCTTGTTATTAGTCAAAGCAGCAAAGGCAGCTACAATACTGGTCTTTCCCGTTCCTCCCTTACCGCTTATGATGACGAGTTCTTTCATTACAAATCTTTCCATTTCCACCCCCACCCCGACCCTCCCCCCTCGAGGGGGAGGGAGTTGTGTTCGCGGAAGGACGAAACAACGGTCGGGTATAAAACCCGACCCTACACTGAGGGCGCGGCAATTTCCTCAATTCGACTGTACAATTCCAAGAATTTTTCCTTCCACTCGGGCATCACATCCACCAGGGCCTTGCCTCTTGAGTAGGCTTCGGCGATACGGCGGTCAAAAGGAATCTCCATCAAGATGGGCAGGTCGTTTTCATCGGCATATTCTTTGAGTTTATCATCGCCCATATCAGAACGGTTGATGACCAATCCGCAGGGGATACCCAAGATCCTCACCGCACCAATGGCCAGTTTCAGGTCGTACAGACCAAAGGGGGTGGGCTCGGTCACCAGCAGAACAAAATCAGCGCCTTTCATGGCAGCGATCACGGGGCAAGATGTACCCGGTGGGGCGTCGATAATTGTTAATGCATCAGGACGGGTATAGGATCTGACTTCTCTGATAAGGGGGGGTGACATGGCTTCGCCCACTCTCAGCCTTCCATGGATGAACTCTAATCCGTTTTTGTGTCCTCTTTCAATGACACCTAAATCCCGTCCTGTCTCCGTGATGGCGTTTTCAGGGCAAGCTTCCATGCAACCACCGCAGCTGTGGCAGAGTTCATGAAAAGTCAAAACGGTCTCGCCGATGACCACAATGGCTTTGAACTGACAGATCTCAGCACATTTTCCACAAAGGTTACATTTGTCCTCATCCACCTTGGGAACCGGTGTGGCGATGGCTTCTGTTTTTTCAAGAGCAGGATGGATAAACAGGTGAGCATTGGGCTCTTCCACATCACAATCCAAAAG
The DNA here is from genome assembly GCA_050122535.1 of Desulfobacteraceae bacterium. GTDB lineage: Bacteria > Desulfobacterota > DSM-4660 > Desulfatiglandales > HGW-15 > JASFEQ01. The sequence goes on from JASFIT010000248.1 coordinate 7,020, forward strand.
CTGGACGTCCGAGTCAACGGACAACGCCAAGTTGGTTGCCACCGTCGTTTTACCTGTACCTCCTTTTCCACTTGCGATGCTTATGATCATAAGA
>JASFIT010000249.1:0-7063 GCA_050122535.1 Desulfobacteraceae bacterium
ATTTATCGAGAAGTGGACGCATGGTTTCGAAGACTTTGCTGAGCGGCTCAAGGAATATCCTCCGGCGAAGGTCAGTAAGATCACCAAGGTCTCAGCAGAAGATGTCATTAAGGCAGCGAGGCTTTACGCTACAGAAACACCTTCTTGCATCATGGAGGGGATGGGCATGGCCCACCAGCCTAATTGTCTCCAATCCCTTCTTTGTCGCTATCTCATGCCTGCCCTACTAGGCCTCATCGATGTGGAGGGGGGAGAAGAACTCATGGGGCCAGCTCCGTTTATTACAGAACACGAGATCGAAATGCCTGATGCTCTGGCAAAGGAACAGGCAGTGAAAATGATTGGGAAGCAATTTAAGCTCTTTTCCTCCGAAGGATACGAGCTTATTCAGCAAAATGTGGAGCGGGTATGGGGGAAACGATGCGATTTCCAGGGAGCGATGAAGTTGTCCTCGGCCCCTCTGGTATTTAGAGCCATGGCGTATGGGGATCCTTACCCGGTCAAGGCCCTTATAGGCTTGGCCTGCAATCCAATGGTTACCATGCCTAATACAAGGCTTGTATATAAGGGACTGAAAAACCTCGATCTCTATGTGGTTCTGGATAAAGTCTGGACGCCGTCGACCCAGCTTGCGGACTATGTACTTCCTGCCGCCGAATGGCTGGAAAGGGACTTCTTATGGAATTATCACAACACGACCCCTTTACTTGAGGCCGGGGAGCAGGCTTTGCCGAAAACCATGCCTGGTGAATATGACAGGCGAGACGACTACGAGATTTTCAGGGGGCTGGCCATACGGCTGGGACAGGCAGAGCACTGGCCGTGGGAGAGCTTACGCGATTATTACGACCATCGCCTCAAACCCATGGGGCTCACATTTGAGGAATTGCTGCAGATGGGTCATTGGTTTCCAGAAAAGAGGGCGTTCAAAAAATATGAGAAAACGGGTTTTGGGACGCCGACTGGCAAAGTCGAGTTTCGCTCCACAGTCCTGGAGCAATTGGGATATGATCCCCTGCCAAAGTATCTAGAACCCCAAGAAAGCCCAGTAAGTGCGCCGGAAACAGCGAAGAAGTACCCATATACGCTCATAACCGGAGGAAGGTTCTTGCCCTATTTCCATTCTGAGTTCCGTAATGTCAAATCTTTCCGCAAGAGCTATCCACATCCCAAAGTCGAGATACATCCCGATACAGCCAAAACGCATGGCGTGAAGGAGGGGGATTGGGTGTGGATCGAGACAGAACGGGGAAGGATCATCCAAAAGTGCAAATACCTTGACGGACTCGACCCCGACGTCCTCCATGCTCAACACGGCTGGTGGTACCCTGAACTTCCAGGAGAGGAACCATGGCTTCATGGTGTTTGGGTTTCCAATGTGAATGTGCTCACAGAAAAGAATCCAGATCACCTTGACGAAGCCCTCGGCTCCTGGCCTTTGAGAACGATGCTGTGCAAGATCTATAAGGCAGAAACATCTGATATACCCATTCCCCTTTGATAGAGCTTAAGAGGCTGCCGGAAAATGCCCATCTGCTGCGTTACCCTCATCCCTCGACACTGCGGCGTACTTCTATTGTACGCCTCATTCCTCGGGATTTCGGAAGCCTTGCATCTGGACATTTTCCATCAGCCTCGCAGAATCCGGTTTTTCGACAGTCTCTAAAGCAATGTTTACCTTTGCTCCCTTGTTACCAGTTGTGGTAAAGAAATTGAGAGGGGAAGTTTCTGCTGTTCTTATCGGATCATGGCAGAGGACTTTTCTCTATAAATGATGGGAGAAGCGGCTTTCTAATTACGCATAGCAGTTGATTTTGCTCTGAAAATTATGGATAAAGAATCTGATCAGAGATCTTCTGAGAGCGTTCAGAGGTAAGATGGGGAGACTGGAAAATAAGGTTGCTATCATCACCGGTGGGGGCAGAGGCCTGGGTAAGGTATTCTCCTTGGCTGTGGCAGAAGAGGGTGCTATGGTAGCCCTGGCTGATATCCTGGACAAGGAGGCCCAACAAACGGCTCAGGAGATCAGGGCAAAAGGGGGTTCGGCCATATCCCTTATGGTGGACGTGACTTCCGAAGATGAAACCATTCGGATGGCAGAGGAGACCTTAGAGGCGTTTGGCCGGATAGATATATTGGTTAACAATGCGGGCATGTTCTATGGCATAGGCCGTAAGCCATTTATGGAGATTCCCACGGCGGAATGGGACAAGTTGATGGCCGTGAACCTAAGAGGGCCCTTCTTATGCGTTAAGGCCGTATTCCCGCAGATGAAGAAACAGAAGAAAGGCAAGATCATTAATCTTTCCTCTGAAACCGCTTTTACCGGGTCAAAGGGTTTTATCCATTATGTAACTTCCAAGGGTGGGCTTATCAGCTTTACTCGGTCGCTCGCTGCTGAGGTGGGTCAATATGGAATCTGCGTTAACTCCATCGCCCCAGGCTTCACGGATACTGAGGCGAGCAGAAGCATAACGGATGACATTACAAAGTACGACGTGAGTCTCACACCTCTAGGAAGACTCGAGCAGCCCAACGACCTGGTTGGAGCCATCATATTCCTCGCAAGCGATGAAAGCGACTTTATCACGGGACAGGCCCTGGTCGTTGATGGAGGCCGATATATGCATTAGAAATTTGCCATCAGTTCTGCTCCTTCTGCTTTTAGTCCAGACAGGGTTCAAAAGGGAAAGTCGCTTGCCATGTGATCCATTAGGGGGGCCTTCTCTATGATCACTTTACAAAGGGCAGACACATGAGTTCAGAGAAATTAATATACTGGCTTGAGGAATTAAGCGCAAAGGACGGCCTCCTGGTGGGAAACAAGTGTGCCAATCTGGGAGAGATGATCCAGCTTGGGATGCGGGTTCCCCCCGGGTTTGCCATAAGCGCAAACGCTTATAATCAATTTACGGAAAACACAGGAACAAATCAGGAAATATTAGACTACATCAAGAGCCAGGGAAAGATCGAAGGCATTGAAAAGCTTGATGAAGCGAGCCACACCATCCGGTCGATGATTGAAGATAAGGAAATCCCTGACAGCTTAATGGGTGAAATTCAGTCCGCCTATCAGACCTTGTGTGAAAAAATGGGTACATCGGATGCACCAGCAGCGGTCAGATCCAGCGGTCTGGCCGAGGACTCAGCGGGTGCCAGTTTTGCAGGCCAATTTGAAAGCTACCTCAATGTGAAGGGAGAGAAGAAGCTGCTCGAAAAGGTGAAAATAGTCTGGTCAAGCGCCTTTACCGCCAGGGCCATATCTTACAGAATCCGAAAGGGCTTGGCTATCGAGGGTGACTCCATTGGGGTCGCTGTCCTCGCCATGGTCAATGCCCGTGCCTCAGGGATCAGCTTTACAGTTGATCCCGTGACCGGCGATCCCACAAAAATCATCATTGAAGCCAATTGGGGACTGGGCGAAGGGGTTGTCAGTGGCGCGGAGAGTGTTGACGGCTTTGTGGTCAATAAAGAGGATTTAGAGGTGATCACGAGTCATATAGGCAAGAAGACGAGATGTGTCGTCAATATGGATCAGGGTGCCGAGTGGGCAGATGTGCCGCCCAAGATGCAGAATATCGCATGCATTAGTGAGGACGAAATCAAGGAGATCGCCAAAGTTGCCAAATCCGTGGAGGCGTCCATAAATCATCCTCAGGATATGGAGTGGGCCATTGATCAAAACCTTCCTTTTCCCGAAAGCGTTTTTTTCCTTCAGACCCGTCCCGCAGAGGCACAGGTAAGCGAACCCAAATCAACCACCGACAAGATGATTGATCTAATAACCGAACGTTTTTTTAGACCTTAATCTCAAATCAGAACGCTCTGCCCCGCCTGCCTCGCCTGCGCGAGAGCAATGGCGGGCAGGTCACAATCTGGAACAACGGGTTTAGATGTGGAACTTCCCATAAATTTGATTCAGAAGGGGGTGATAGAAGACAAAGTTTTGGCATTAGCGGTGTTGACCCAAAATTAGGAGATTATCAAGGCGAAGGCGGAGAGAAATAATCGTCCATAACCCGAAATCAAAGGAGGAGAAAATGGGAGAAGAAAAACAGGAAAGGGTGAAGCTATGGGACGAAACGCCAGGCTATGACTTAATCGAAGAGGTCGATCTTCCGGCGATGCATTCCTGGTTCCTCGATGGTACGCATAGTGTACCTCCTTGGACACCTCTGTATGGATGGTATTGGATCAGGTATTGTTGCCACGGACTGAAGGTGGCCTGTGAGGAGTTGAGCATTCCCACCTGTAAGGGCTGGGAGATGCGATTCAGGGATGGGGGTTCTTATAATGCCTTTCACATTGTGAGGGACGAAAAGGAGATCGCGGAGCGTGAAGTCAAATTCCGCAGTGCTTTGCGTCCCTGGATTGAAGATTTTGACGGCCTATGGGAAGGGCAAAAACAGGAGTTGTTGGGCATCTACAATAGGCTCAAAGAACTGGATGTGGACAATGCTTCCAATCTCCAACTCTACCATCACAATTATGACCTCATGCATGCCTACATGAGGATGTGGGAAATCCACTTCTTAGGGATGTATGCCTCCTATAACGCCTGGCTATTGCTCGAGGGACTCTGCAAGGAGCGCTTTGGGATGAGGGATCAGGACTCAGGGTTTCAGGATATGCTCAGGGGCTTTGATAACAAGATATATGAAATGGACAAGAAGCTCTGGGATTTTGGACAACGCGCTAAGGAAGTGGGGCTGAAAGACGTTTTTGTAGAAAACGCCCCCGAAGCCATCATACCGAAGTTGGGGCAATCTGACAAAGGTAAGGAATGGGTAAAGGAATTCGTGAGCTATATGGAGACGGATGAGGTTGGCGGCTGGAGGATGAGGCGCATGAACGAACTCACGGAACCTTACTGGTTGGAGGACCCCAGTACGCCTGTAAGCATTATAAAGGATTCCCTGGTCGCTGGAACGGGCCATGTCCTTGGAGATGTAAGAAAGGAATTGGAGAAAAAGAGAGAGGATGCCATCGCAGCGTTCTTGGAGAAGGTCGGTCCGGATGAAAAAGAACTCTTTGAGGGCATGATCAGGCTGGCCGGAAAGGCAAGCTCATATAGTGAAGAACACAACCTTTACTGTGAGCTCATGGTCCAGGCCCTCATGCGGCGCGGCTATCTTGCCATGGGAAAAAGAATGGCCAAGGCCGGGACCATTGATGTACCCGAAGACGTTTTCATGCTTAATCCGGATGAAATCGATAGGGTCATGATGGTCCCCGATAGGCACGATATGCGTTTTGTAACAAGGCGACGGCGTGCCGCGTGGGAGGGGTGGCAAAAGCAACAAAATCCACCTCTCATTACCGATCGTGCCGGTCTGGAGGAAGCAGTGGGAGAGGACCTGCTACCTTCAGGGGATGCCATAGCCATTAAGATTGTCGTGGGCGAAATGCCAGAGCCGAAACCAGAACTCGAGGCAGATATGTTTGGCCTTTGCGGTAGTTCGGGAGAGGTCGAAGGGACCGCCAAGGTGGTGATCAACTATGAAGATCTTAAGATTGTCCAACCGGGTGATATCTTGGTTTGCCCCGGCACGAATCCGGCCTGGACTCCGGTCTTTGGGGTCGCTGGTGGCGTCATAACGGATCGAGGGGGAACGCTCTCTCATGCCGCTATTATCGGTCGGGAATATGGCTTACCCGTGATCGTAAATACCTTTGAGGGCACAGCAAAGATAAAAACCGGCCAGAGGATCAAAATGAATGCAAAAGACGGAGCCATTTACATCATGGATAAATAGCCGGGTGTCTGGAACACCATTTACTGAAATTCAACAGATCACTCGGTGACATGTATGGGCGAGTGTAAGGGGATGCGATCCCCCTGCACTCGCCTTTTACCTTGCTCAGCCTTGTTAAGGGAGATTTTCTGATATGAAACCATCTGGAGCGTGTGCCCCTTGTTTATTGCATTGGCTTTACGAGAGAGTAGCAGTCCATGTGGCCGAAAAAGAACGTTTTCAAGTCATGAATAGAATTCTGAATGTGCTCTCCGCCGAGTTCCATCCCACAGCTAATCTGGGTCTGGTATGTAATAAGACTATCGATTCGGTTTACGATTTCACCGCCACTTGCCCAAAGCACTATACAGAACTCAAGTCCAAAAATAATCGATTCGTCACTGGATTATTACCGGCGGCCAAAGACTTCATCACCAAAGGAAAAACGTCTCGAGACCGTTTCGAAAGGGCATGCTACCTTGCATCAGCAGGCAATGTGGCGCCCATGGGTGCCCCTTCGGACGGCTTTACTTTCCATGAGGTGCAAGAGATCATTGCGGGGAACTATCCGTTCCCTGTCCTGATGGGTGATATCTATGACGCGGTTCAAGGGGCCTCCCAAATTCTGTATGTGGCCGACAACGCCGGCGAGATAGGATTTGACTCTCTTGTTATGGCCCAACTCAAGGAAATGGGCTTAATCGTGATTCTCATTGTGAAGGGACCTCACCTTTTCGAGGACGCCGCAATGGAAGATGCCTCCTTCTTTGGCCTGGATAAGCTCGTTGATAGCATATTGACCACGAAAGGGCTTTTTGTACCAAGCAAGTGCTCACCTCCATTGGCTAATGCTTTCAGGGAGAGTGACCTCCTATTTGTAAAGGGGACGGGAAACTACGAGGCCTCGAAAGAAACAGTCCAAGGAAAATCTGTGATCTACATGCTGAAGGTAAAATGCAAGCCAGTTGCTGAGAAAGTGGAGACGGAAATAGGAAATTTCATCGTGAGACTTGAGAAGTGACTTGATTTTTCCCTCTCGTTTATCCCCTGCTTCCAGAGCCTGTGTCCTAATCTGTCATCCCGGCCACGTCCCGCAAAGCGGGAAGTGAGCCAGGATCCAGAAAGGAGTGAATTCATTTGTATATTCTGGATTCCCCTTCGACTTCGCTCAGGGTGGTGAGCCTGTCGAACCACGGATCTCCTCCACCTCTGGTGGACTCGTCCGGAATGACGGGCTCTAACCAATACGAGACAGCCTCCCAGGGGAGGGGAACAAAATTAATGGATGGGCGCTAACCGATCGTGAACTCGAGGGCAGAATTGGGAAC
>JASFIT010000250.1:0-7062 GCA_050122535.1 Desulfobacteraceae bacterium
TATCTACGGGGCCGCCATCGGCGCCATCGCCATGACCTTCTTTTTACCAGAGGGCATTGACCGGATAAAGGAATACGTTACTTTCATAAAGCCCGAAGATTTCGAGTTGCTCTTATTCGGCGTTATCACACTCGTTTTTATCATCCTTGAACCCAATGGCATCTATGGTCGATGGACAATCGTCAGAAACTATTTTAAGGCCTTTCCCCTTAATGAAGTTCAAGTCAAAAGGGTGAGATGGATAAGACGATGGCTTTAGCGGCTGGGAATAGGATATGGGCCCTTTATCTCTTTTTCCCTGCCAAGGACTGAGTAGGGAGGCGTTCGTTGGCACCTCTATTACAAGTTGAAGATCTCACCATATCATTTCACGGATTGGTCGCCCTTAATTCGGTCTCTATCGAGATAAGAGAGGGAGAGATCATGGGCCTCATCGGGCCGAATGGATCAGGCAAGACCACGCTGCTCAATTGCATCAGTAATCTGTACAGACCACAAAGGGGACGAATACGATTTAGAGAAAAAGATCTGTTGGGCAAAAGACCCTGTAGGATTATCTCCTGGGGAATTTCCAGAACATTCCAGAACCTGGAGGTGGATCCCCATCTCAGTGTCATCGATAATGTGATGTTAGGCATGCATTCCAAAATTCGTGTCGGGGACTTTATTTCCTCCTTTTTTTCTCCCATCATGCTTCAACGTAGGGAATGGGACTGGCATAACCGAGATGCCGCTTTTAAGGTGCTGGACTTGCTGGGGATTGCCAGTTATCACGATCGTCCTTGCGGAGGACTGCCATTCGGTTTGCTGAAGCTGGTGGAGCTGGCACGTGCGGTGGCATCGCGTCCCTCACTGTTGCTCTTGGATGAACCAACAGCGGGCATGAATGAGCAGGAAACCTACGAAATGAGCCGGATCATTACGGAGCTAAGGGATTATTCAGCCATGACCATACTCTTGATAGAGCATGACATGAATTTGGTGCAGATGGTCTGTGATCGGTGTTATGTCCTTAACTTTGGGGTCGTCATCGCGAGGGGTGAGCCCAAAGGGGTCATGGCTGATCCAAAGGTGATTGAGGCGTATCTTGGGACAGAGTAACCATGGAGATTCTTAGCCTAAAAGCATTAGAGATTTACTACGACAAGATCAAGGTGATTGACGGCATTACGCTCTCTATGCAAGAGGGTGACATCGTAACCATGCTTGGGAGTAACGGCGCTGGCAAAAGTACGCTTCTGAAGGTCATATCTGGGATTTTATTTTGTGATTTCGGGCACATAACATTCTATGGTCGCCGCATCGAAAACATGGATCCAAATCGCATCGTGAAACTGGGCATCACACAAGTTCCCGAGGGTAGAAGAATCTTCCCTGAGCTCACTGTAAAGGAAAACCTCTGGATGGGGGGTTTTACCATAAAAGATAGGAGGAAGCTAAGACAAAAGATGGATTATGTCTTTGATATGTTTCCTCCGATTTTGGGAAGGCAAGAAACAGACGCAAGATTTCTCTCAGGCGGGGAACAACAGATGCTTGCCATTGGCCGGGCACTCATGTCAGAACCCAAGCTTCTTCTTTTGGACGAACCTTCCATGGGGCTCTCCCCCCTATTGACGAGTGAAATATTTCAGACCATAGAGAGGATCAACAAGGAAGGCGTTTCGGTTTTTATCGTGGAGCAAAACGCTCGAAAGGCCCTCCAGATTGCCGTATACGGGTATGTGTTGGTCAAAGGCCGAATAGATAAACATGGTGAGGCAAAAGAGTTGGCAGCGGATAAGGAGGTTCGAGAAGCTTATCTTGGAGATGGCCGCTATATTGACCGAAAAGACCTTTGGAAGGGAAAGGCTTCACTGAAGAAATAGGTATAGGAAAAAGCAGGACGTGGAGCACAAGCTGACACACAATCTTTTGTTGGTGAATCTTAGTGCTTCCCACATTTTGCGGTTACGAGAAAGGTTCCTGGGATCCCCATGCGGATCTAGGTTGCCCAACTGAGACTTTCTTGTTTTGGAATTAGTGCGCAAAACTCAAAAAAGATGAAGGAGGTAGACCGATGGCTTATGAGTTCATAGTGGTTGAGAAGCGTGAAAAGTTGACGGTTGTAACCATTAATCGTCCCGAGGTTATGAATGCGATGCATCTGCCCGCCTGTCAGGAGCTGGATGAAGCTTTCAATGATTTCTCCCAAGACCCCGAAGCCTGGGTGGCCATCATTACCGGGGCAGGGGAAAGGGCCTTTTGTGTAGGCAACGACCTGAAGTGGCAGGCCAAGGTTGGGATTGAAGTCTTTGAAGAGGGATTAGAATCTCTAAAGGGAGGATATGGCGGTATTACCTTACGGTTTGACTGCTTCAAGCCGATCATTGCAGCGGTCAATGGTTTCGCCTTAGGCGGAGGGTTTGAGATTGCGATGGCCTCCGACATCTTGGTGGCTGCGGAGAGCGCCACCTTTGGTTTGCCTGAACCCCGCGTTGGGCTCATGGCAAAGGCCGGAGGGGTTCACCGTCTTCCTCGACAGATCCCCTACCACTTGGCCATGGGCTTTATGCTGACCGGTCGTCAGATGACGGCCCAGCAGGCCCAACAGTTGGGAATCGTTAACGAGGTGGTTCCCCCTAGTGATTTAATGGCGACGGCTGAGCGTTGGGCCATGGAGATCCTAGAGTGTGCACCTCTGGCTGTGAGGGCCAGCAAAGAAGCCGCCCTTAAAGGCTTGAACCTACCCGTGGAGGAAGCCGTGGGCAAGACCTTCCCTGAGATGGCCACCATGATGAAATCAGAGGACTTTGTGGAAGGGCCTCGTGCCTTTGCAGAGAAACGTAAACCTCAATGGAAGGGAAAATAAGGGTGCAATGATGGGATGAGAGCTGAGTCCATGATGACACAGTCGGTTCACATTGTTCCAGGAAAAAGAGGTTCGGGATTGTCGTAAGTCCATCGGGGCGCTGGAGCCGCTTGGCCACAGGTCGCTCAGAGAAGACCGCCTTCGAGGAAAAGAGATTGAGAATGATTTGATTGAGGAAATAGCGGAAGGGACCATAAAAGAGGCAGGCCCCATCGTTCATATGGGGACTTCAGTTGGTCACAAAAGAAGAATGATGAGGGTCTTTGTGAAGCGCGCCATCGAACAGGCATTGGGATGTGCTAACTCGGCTTGATTATTATCTGCTTCCGCAACATATATCCGTATCACCTCACTCACCATACTTATAGAAAAAGGGCATGACAACGTGCCTTTTCATCTAAGATAAAGAAAGGGACTGCGTTCATGAAGCGGGTCATAGGGTTGAGCGTAAACGGTGAATCTTACGAGGTGGCGATTGAGCCAAACAGGACCTTGGTAAAGGTTCTGCGACAGGTACTTGGCCTCACTGGGACCAAGCAAGGTTGCGATGATGGGGCCTGTGGTTGTTGCACCGTCATTATGGATGGAAGGCCGGTCCTCTCCTGTTTAACTCTGGCGATAGATGCTCAAGGCAAAGAGATCCTAACCATTGAGGGATTGGCTACAAATGGTCAACTTCACCCGCTTCAATCGGCCTTTATTGAGCATGGTGCCATCCAGTGTGGATTCTGCACACCGGGAATGATTCTCTCTGCAAAGGCCTTATTGGATGAGAATCCTGAGCCCACTCTGGAGAAAGTAAAGATAGGTATGTCAGGCAATCTCTGCCGGTGTACAGGTTATACCAAAATCATTCAGGCCATATTGTCCGCATCAAAAGCGCTGGGACCAGGAGGTCAATAAAATGACTGAGTTTTCTGTCGTAGGCAAACGCATCCCCAGGGTAGATGGTGTGGTGAAGGCGACGGGTCAAGCAAGGTATGCCGGTGATATGTCACTGCCCAGAACGTTATATGGAAAGATTCTCCGAAGCCCCCACCCCCATGCCAGGATTGCCGACATAAATACCGATAAGGCAGAGAGGCTGCATGGTGTAAAAGCCGTGATTACCGGTAGGGACACACTGGGGATCAAGTATATCACGTTTCAGATTCTCTCGCGGTTAGCCGATGATTCTGTTCTCGCCATAGATAAGGTCCGTTTTGTAGGGGATGAGGTGGCTGCGGTTGCGGCCATCGATGAAGATATAGCAGAAGAGGCCCTAGACCTGATCAAAGTGGAGTATCAGGAGCTCCCGGCGGTCTTTGATCCTGCCGAGGCCATGAAGGCGGATGCACCCCACATTCACGATCATGTGGACGGAAACATCGGTCTTTCACGCCAGGTAGAATTTGGCGATGTGGAGCAGGGTTTCAAAGAATCGGATTATGTCCGGGAGGATAGATTCCACACCCCAGCAGTCATCCATGGCTTCCTGGAAACCCATGCCTGTTTAGCCAGCTTCGATCCAACAGGTAAACTGGCTATCTGGACATCAACCCAAAGTCCTTATTCCGTTCAAACCCTGCTCGCCAAGACTTTAGGTATCCGGGAAGGTGACATAAAGGTCATAAGACCTCACGTGGGCGGCGGTTTTGGTGGCAAAGTAGAAATGTTGGCCCATGAATTCTGTGCTGCGCTTTTATCCAAAAAAACCGGTCGGCCGGTAAGAATAGAATATACCAGAGATGAGGAGTTCACTGCCGGTCGTCGAAGGCACCCCATGATGATAGAGCTGAGGAGCGGTGTCAAGAAGGATGGAACCTTGGTGGTTAGGGTGTGCCGGAACATCATCGATGGGGGAGCCTATCTCGGTCTGGGGGGCATAGTTGTCTCCAACTCTATTACCTTACCCGCCTTAACATACAGGGTCCCCAACTATAGATATGAGGCCCATCGTGTCTATACCAATAAACCACCGGGGACAGCCATGCGGGGATTCGGCGGTCCACAACCGGTCTTTGCCCTTGAATCCCATTTTGACATGATTGCCAAGGATTTGGGGATCGATCCAGGTGAGATGAGATTGAAGAATGCTGTTCAGCCCGGGGATGAAATCCCCAAGGTCGCCAAGATCAGCACATGCGGGCTGAGCGAATGCATCCAGAAAGCAGCCGACAGGGCCGGTTGGGCTGAGAAGAAGGGCAGGCTGCCAAAGGGTCGGGGCGTGGGCATGGCCTGTTATGGATTCGCGAGCGGAGCGCTTTTCAATATATTCAATACCCGTCTTCCCTATTCAGAGGTCCACGTAAAACTGAATGATGATGGAACGGTCAATATTCTGACCCAAGCAGCGGATATTGGACAAGGATCTAATACCGTCCTCTCCCAGATTGTGGCCGAGGAGTTGGGAGTGAGAGTGGAGGATGTCACCATAACCGCTTCAGACACCCAGAACGCCCCGATGGATCTGGGCAGTTTCAGCAGCCGGGTTACCCTGTTTACTGGAAACGCGGCCAAGGCAGCCGCCGCCGATGCCAAGCAACAGCTCTTTGAGGCGACTTCGGGACCATTAGGGCTAAAAATTCACCAGCATATGGAGGCCAAGGACCGACGCATCTATATCCAGGAACATCCTGAAAAAGGGCTCACTTTCTCTGAGGCGGTCTTGGCCGCTCAAAGGGCCAAAAATGGTATGCCTGTCATGGGTCGGGGAATCTTTGATCCCCGAAAAAGCGCGGGTTTTGGAAGCCCTACCTGGAGTTTTGGGGCCCAGGTGGCTGAGGTGGAGGTGGATAGCGAGACCGGCCGGGTGGAGGTACTTAAGGTTACTGCCGCTCATGATTGTGGTAAGGCGATAAATCCCCTTTTGGTGGAAGGTCAACTCGAAGGTTCAATCCATATGGGAATGGGATATGCCTTGTCGGAAGAGATTTTGTTTGATGGTGGCCTGACCCTCAATCCTTCCTCCTTGAATTACAAGATCCCTTTGGCGTATCAGACGCCGGAGATAGAAACGATTGAGGTGGAGACCCATGACCCTGAAGGGCCCTTTGGGGCAAAGGAAGCGGGTGAAGGGCTAACTTTACCCGTAGCCCCGGCTATAGCTAACGCCGTCTTTGACGCTGTGGGGGTAAGGATCAAAGAGTTACCCATCACACCGAACAAAATCCTCAAAGCCCTGGAAGAGAATGAGGATCAAAAACAAAAGGGATAATGGATCGAGAGGAAACGGCATTGGAACAGAAACCAAATACCCTCAGATGCTATCGCTGTCTAGGAAGGGTAAGCATTCCACCGAAGCAGCAAGTGATAAAATGCCCCAGTTGTGGGCAGGATTGGCGGATTACATGGGTGAATCCAGATACACCGAAAATCAGGGGCAAATGCTATGAGCCAGGTAGCTTACGTAGACCTTTCTAAAAGGGAGTTCAGTTGCAGACATATCCCTGAAGAACTGCTGAGGTTATATCTCGGCGGGCGAGGCCTAAATGCTTATCTCCTCTTTAACCATTTACGCCCAGGAACCGACCCGCTCAGTCCGGATAATGTCTTGATATTTGGTAGCGGGATGCTGAATGGCCATTTGGACGTATCCAATGGGCGGTGGCATGTCACCGGCAAGTCACCCGAAACCGGGATCAATGGCGACTCCAATGCTGGTGGCTTCTGGGGCGCAGAACTGAAACAAGCTGGGTTTCAGCACCTGGTCATCAAGGGTAAGGCATCGATGCCAACGTACCTATGGATCCATGATGGCGAAATTGAGTTTCGGGATGCATCATTCCTGTGGGGTCGGGATACGCATGAGACCCAGGAATTGATAATGGATGAGCTGGGCGACCCACACGTACAGATCGCTTGCATCGGACAGGCTGGGGAGCAGTTAGTCCGGTTCGCCTGTGTCAGGCATGGCATAAAGCGCGCAGCCGGCAGGACAGGCATGGGATGTATCATGGGCTGCAAGATGCTGAAGGCGATCGCAGTTCGAGGCACACTGGGTCTCACAGCGAAGAACCCAAACGCCCTGTTACAATTCGCTGCCAGCCATTATAAGAAGTTGATATCGACGAAACAGTACCCCATTTTCTCCCGATACGGTACTTTAGTGATCTTTGCAATGACCAATGAAATGGGACTGCTGGGCGCCTATAATCATCAGTACAATCATTTTGAGGTAGCCGAAGGAGAGCTGGAAGCTGAGATTTTTGACGAAAGATACAAGGTTGGGA
>JASFIT010000251.1:0-7025 GCA_050122535.1 Desulfobacteraceae bacterium
AGAAATCAGACTAAGATTAGAAGGGGAAAAGGTGACAGAAAATTATAGAGAGGGAGTCCTTGTCAAACCCTATGAGCGGCTCGATATGGAGCAGGTTAAATGGCTGGACCAAGCATCACTGAAAATTTTAGATGAACCTGGTATTTGGTGTTACAACGAGAGGGCTGCTAAGCTCTTTAAGGCCCATGGGGCCAAGGTCTGGGAGGAGCATGAGGATCATAGCCTGGTTTGGCGTGTGAGCTTCCCATCTGGGCTCATTAGGGAAGCGGTGGCTCTGGCACCTTCCAGCTTTGTCCTGGGAGCGAGAAAACCGGGGAACCGGTTGCTGCTCGATGCCCAAGTGCCCCGTGTGTATTTTGGCTCCGGCTCTGAGGCCAATGTTTGGATCGATGCAGAATTAGAGGAATTTGTAAGCACAAATGACAAAAATGTAAAAGTCAATATACCCAGATTCCGAGAAGGCCGTGGCGATTCCGCTCTCCTTTGCCGCGCTGCCAGGCTTGGGGAACGATTGGACCATCTGGACTTTTTTATCAGGCCTCTGAACATCCAGGACCCGGAAGTGACACCTGAAAATCATGATGTAAACAAGTTCTTTGCGTGTTTGAATAATATAACCAAGCACGTGCAGGCGGGATTGACCAAATTGGAGGCACTGAAAGATGTGGTGCGAATGGCTGAGATCATCGCAGGCGATTCTGAAACGCTCAAAAAAAATCCTCTTATCTCATTTATCGCTTGCCTGTTCAAAAGCCCTCTCCAAATTGTGGATGATACGGCTGAAAAGGTCTTCGCCATTGTTCAGGCTGGCCTTCCTTTGGTCATTTCGTCCTCCCCTCAGGGGGGCTCTTCAGCACCCATTCAGGAAGTGGGAATGGTGGCTCAGATCAACGCCGAGATCTTGGCAGGTATCACCCTCACCCAGTTGATCAGAGAGGGTGCGCCCGTGCTCTACGGGAGTGTTCCTGTGCGAGCTCGTTTGGATGACCTTCATGACCTGTACGGGTGTCCCGAATTCAACCAATACAACATAGACTGCGTACAACTGGCCCGATTCTATAAAATACCCTGCTATTCTACAGCAGGAGTGGGCGATGCCAAGATTCCTGGAATGCAGGCCACATTCGAGAAACTCTTTACCCAACTTTACATGGCGATGAGCGGTGCTCAGTATATTCACTATGCCTTCGGCCTTCTAGACAGGACCAACAGCTTCTGTCCAGTCCAGGCTGTACTCGACAACGAGCAGATCGGCAAGGTTAAACACTGCCTGCGTGAGCCCAAATTGGATCCTTCTGCGGTAGAAGACACACTCAAGATAGTGAAAAAAGTCATGGCATCCCCTCACCGCTTGTATGCGCGCCATGTCCGAAAGGCCATGCATGCCGGTGATGTTTCAACTCCTTACAGGTTTGAGGCAAAGGGATTGGAAGACAGGGTCATGGAGAATGCCCTGGATTGTATGGCACAGTTGGAGATGGAGCCTGCACCCCATTTGGATAATGCCGTGGTGGACCGCATCTTCAACGAGATTCCGGGTCTTCTCCCCCGGCTCAAGCAGGCTACTTAATGAAAAGACCATCACAGCGATTGTAGAGAGGAGGGCTATGGCGTGCACAAAGAGGAACTCATTGAAAAGATTTCATTTAATGTTATTCAGGGCCGGGTAGACAAGGAAGATGAGGGCTTCGACGAAGGTCTGGAGGGACAACCAGGGGTTATTGAACTGGTGCAGGAGGCCCTTGAAGCGCGCGTTGATCCCAAATCGATCGTTTTAAAGGGATTGACTGAGTCTATGGAAATAGTTGGGGGAAAATTTGAGCAGGAAGAGTATCTCATCCCCGATATGCTTGCATCGGCGGAATGTGTAGGTGCCGCTATGGACATCCTGAATCCCCATCTGGTTGAGGCAGGTGTGGAAAGCAGAGGGAAATTCATTATTGCGACTGTGGCCGACGACCTCCACGACATCGGCAAGAACATCGTATCTATCATGTTGAAAGGTGCGGGCTATGAAGTCATTGATCTGGGAGCCGATGTGCCAACTGAGCGGATTGTTGAGGCTGTGGGGGAGCACCAGGCTCCCTTCCTTGGGCTTTCAGCCTTACTAACCACAACAATGAGGGTCATGGGAGATGTCACCGATCAACTCAGCAGGGCTGGGCTCAGGGACGGCGTGAGTGTCCTGATCGGCGGTGCCCCCACATCTGATGGGTTCGCCAAAGAGATAGGCGCTGATGCCTATTGCAGAGACGCCTTTGAAGCGATTGATATGCTGAAAAATATGGAAAAGTAGTCCATCCAAGGAGAAAAATGGCCGAAAAGAAAGCTTACTCGCAAGCTTTTCAGACAGGTAAGTACGATAAGGTTTCTGGGCTGATCGGAAAATACGACAATGTGAGAAGATTTTGGGAAGACCAAGTCACGGGTATTTTTTTGCGTCCCTATCTGAACAATCTTGTAAATTACAAGAAGCAAAGGTTGGAACGCCTCCGCATCTTGGACCTGGGTTGCGGTAGTGGTGATGGGTTGGATCTGGTCATGGGTGTTACAAGGAAGGATCCAGGAATCTATGAATATGTGGTCGCAGCCGTTGCCGATGATATGCTTCAAGATTACGTTGGCATAGATATCAACCCCGTTCTGATTCGCCAAGCCGAGGAGTATTTTTCTGATAATCCCAAAATGAGATTCTTGGAGGCAGATCTCTCACAAGGGCTCCCTCCTGAGATTCTCGAGAACCAGCCGTTTGATTTCTATTTCAACTCCTACGGGACGCTTTCCCATTTCCATGACGAGCAATGCGTGCAGATTTTCGCAGATATCTGCAGACATGCACCGGATTATGCCCTCATCATGGGAGACTGGTTAGGTCGTTACTCCTACGAGTGGCAGGATCTATGGCACCATAGTGCGGATCAAGAATACTTCATGGATTACCGGATATCCTATATCTACCCTCAGGAGGAGCGGGATAAGGCAGAGGTGGAGTCTTTCCCATTGAGGCTGGTCACGCAGGATGAGATCATGAATATCATCAGAAGCGCATCCCAGAGATCAGGAATAGAAATTAAGCCGCTGATTTTTTTTGATCGTTCCATATTCATTGGTCGGCACCTGGAAACGGGCGAATACAACAAGAACTGCCCCAAGCTCCGCGGTGCCGTAAACAGTCTTTTTGAGAGCTACATACGTACAGACCTGCAAAGCCTGCTCGTGGATTACGTGCCCAGGCAGGGGTTTGATCACCTTAACCATTTCTATGAGATGTTTTTCATGTCGTGCAACGCCCTGGTTGAATACACCAGGTGTCTCCTTGAAGAGTATGACTGCGAAACGGGCAGACTGGGCGATGTTCCCGAGACATTGCCTTTCTATCCAGAACCTCTTAAAGAGGCTATGGAGACGATACGTAGGGTCATAGAAGGAGTAGGCTGGGTGACCTGGGGAGACGTCCGGGCTAATGTCATCGAACCTGTCCTGGGCTATTCTTTGCGAAAGTTGGAAATGGACCTTCAGCCCGGTAAAGGTATGGGACATGGGCTTGTAGGCATTTTTGAGATAAGGAAGTGAGATTCATATGAGTGGTTTAGCTGTTGCTTATGGCAAGCCGGATCCCTTGACGGTGGAAGAAATGTTCAGAAAGATAGGCTACCGAGGCCCTTACCTTTCCGGAATCTGGAAAAACAAAAAAGTGCTAATGGCCCAGAACTATCTGAAAGCTGACTGCGCCACGGCAAATCCAGAAGAGGCCAAGGTTCCCGTCCCCAATTCCCGAGATGGAGATTTGAAAATCTGTTACGACGGCCAGATGGGAAACCTGGAAGAACTGGCTCTGGGTTTTGGGGTTTCCAACGGTCCTTTCAGGGAAGAGCGATTACTTCTACATCTCCACCAACAATATGGAAGGAACATGTTCCAATTCTTGGATGATGCAATTTTCGCCTTCGTGATTTCCAATGGAGATGACCTATTTGCAGCCAGAGATCTCTTAGGCATTAAAACGCTCTTTTACGGTCGTATAGACGACACAATGTATCTCGCAACAGAACTTAAGAGCCTCATTACCATAACGGATGACGTGCATGAATTTCCGGCAGGACATTATATGGACAGCACTGGGAACCTTTTCCGTTTTGCGGAGTTGCCAAAGTCCCCACCAGAAGTATTGCATACCGACCTAAACCAAGCGATTGAGGATATTCGAGACATTATCCAAAGGAGTCTCCGAAACAGGGTGGACTTCTCTGTGCCAACGGCCGGCCTGCTCAGTGGGGGTATGGATAGCAGTGTCATCAACTATCTGGCTAGCGAGTTGTACAGGGACAAATTCGGCAACGATGCCCGTTTGAAGACCTTTGCTGTGGGCGTGGGAGAAAGCGAGGATATCCGAAGCGCCCGGGTCCTGGCTGATCACATCAATTCTGAACATTACGAGTTAATTGTGAATCTTGAACAGGTACTGGAAGCTCTGCCTGGGGTCATCTACTATTTGGAGTCCTTCGATCCCTCTTTGGTGAGAAGTTCGGTATCAAACTTCCTTATTTCTAAATATGCCAGAGAGCAGGGCATTGAGCTCCTTCTCTCCGGCGAAGGTGGGGACGAGATTTTTTGCGGGTATATCTACCTTAAGGATTTTCCAGAAGAGGAACTTTTCACCCGGCAGATGGATTGCCTGGGATTTCTGCACAACAATGCTTCATTGCGTCTGGATCGTATGAACCAATGCAATGGTGTGCGGGTTGTGGCCCCTCTCATATCCGGGGAGTTGTTGCAATACGCATTGGCACTCCCTCCTCAATACAAACAGAAACCGGAAGGGGACCAGAAGATCGAGAAATGGATTTTCAGAAAGGCCTTTGAATCTTTCCTCCCTGAAACGCTGGTTTGGCGCGGCAAACAAGAATTCTCCCAGGGCTCCGGGTCCGGTAGTATTCTTCCACCCTACTTTGAAACGGTGATCACCGATGACGAACTGGCCGATGCGCAGGGCAAGCGCCCTGTTGTCCGCAGCAAAGAGGAACTTTACTATTTTCGAATCTTCACCGAACACTTTGGCGCAAATAGAGCGGTTAAGACCGTCGGCCAATGGATCTGTTTATAGGCGTCCCGCCGTCGCTCCTTACTCTCCAATGATTTTCACGGGTACCCGTTTTTTCCTCTTTAGAATATTCTTTCTATATTTGAAGCACAATCAGGGGAAACCTGGTTTTGCGGTTCGAAATACCTGAAAATTGGGTAAGGATTTTCGAAAAACCACATGGAAGGCGAGGTGATATTAATGGCAGCGAAACTATCTACAATCCTGGTAGCGGCAGTCCCGGCTTTAACGAGTAATGACGGGCCAGGGCAGTGTAGTGAAAGGAGATCTTCCCTGGTGAGATTTTCACGCGGTTTATCAACGAGCAAACATAAGGGATTCACCAGTGCATATGGCTGATTCGCCATGGCCACGTGCTCATTTCTGTGAGGGAGTAAATTAGTGCATTTTTCACCAAAGGTTCTCCTCTGGGAAATCCATCTCTTGAATAAAATTCTCAAAAAATGCAGGGAGGCCTGACAATTCCACGTGTTCTATAAATCGGGTTATTTCGGATGCTTTATTCCAGTATTCCTTGGATAGTAAAACCATTTTGGCTCCTGTAGAAGCTGCATTTCCTAAGGGGTTAATGATATCTAAGTTCACCTCTGGAAGCAGGCCGATACGCATAGCGCTAAGTGGGTGGATGTAATTTCCCAGAGCCCCGGCCAAGCACACCTCACCGATATCTTCAAAGGATGCCCCCATCAAATCTAAAAGAATTTTTGTGCCCGCGGCGATGGCTCCTTTGGCCAATTGCAATTCGCGAACATCATTCTGAGTGAGGTAGATGGATCGACCATCCAGGCTCTCGGAAGATGAAGCCACAAGAAAATCATAGACATCATTTTCTTGTCGCATTACGACCCTGGAGGCAACATCATCAATTTCCATATACGGAACCGGTCTTATTAAACCTTCCGGATCGATCAGATCATGATGGAGGAGCAGTGCAACAAGGTCCACAAGGCCGCTACCACAAAGTCCTTTCGGAGGGACGTTTCCAATGACCTGATACAGAAGCCCATTCCCTTCAAAACGTGCCCCTTCGATGGCTCCTGTCTTTCCTATCATCCCGTGGGTAATTCGTGCACCTTCCAGAGCTGGCCCTGCCGCAGCTGAGCAGGTAAGCATCCTCTTACTATTTCCGAGAAATATCTCCCCATTGGTCCCAAAATCCAATCCCAAAACCAGTCGTTCACTCTGATCGGCTGCCTCTGAAGCTAGGATAAACCCGATGAGATCGCCTCCAATATAACCGGATTTGGCAGGCAAAACAAAGACAAGTCCATCATCATACAATTTCAATCCAATGTCCTTAGCCTCCAGCATGATCCCTTCGGTAACCACAGGGCTAAAAGGTGCTTCGGCAATTCCAGCCGGATTAAGGCCTAAAAGAAAGTGTTGCATCGTTGTATTGCCAGCGATCACAGTGGCAAAGATCTCATTTGGATCAACATTGCTTGCTTTTGTAATGTGCAGTATGAGAATGTTAAGGTCTCGTAACAATCGGCCTTTCATATCATCCAGTCCTTTGGGGTGATCCATTACATGTTGGATCCGGCTAATGACGTCTGAACCGTAGCGACTTTGGGAGTTTAATCTTGAGGCCACAGCTATCTCCTGACCATTGGTAAGATCAATCAGTTTTGCTACCAGCGTACTGGTACCTAGATCGAAAATTAAACCATACTGCTGGTCAGCTTTACTAATAGGCTGCCAGGCCAATAGCCGGTTATCACCCAATACTGTGGCCCCATGAAAACCGGTTGCCCTAAGATCACCATACAGATTGACGAGACATCGGGGCGAAATTGCCAAGGACTGGTATTCTGGTCCTAGGGCTCCTTTGATCCGATCCACATCCGAAAAGGCGCTTTGAAGGCTTGGAGGTTCAAGGGATATCTTATGTTTCTCAATTAAGGGATCAATTTGAACCGGAGGG
>JASFIT010000252.1:0-6952 GCA_050122535.1 Desulfobacteraceae bacterium
AAAGGGCGAAATGTGCTTCTTGAAAAGTCCTGGGGTTCCCCCAAGATCAGCAAGGATGGGGTGACCGTTGCCAAGGAGATTGAACTGGAAGACAAGTTTGAAAACATAGGTGCACAGATGGTCAAGGAGGTGGCTTCCAGGACATCCGACGTCGCCGGGGACGGCACCACCACGGCGACCATCCTGGCACAGGCCATCTATCGTGAGGGGGTTAAGCTTTTGGCCGCGGGTGCCAACCCCATGTCCATCAAGCGGGGCATTGAAAAGGCCGTTGGTATGGTGGTTGAAGAACTGAAAAAGATGTCTAAACCCACAAAAGATAGAAAAGAAATCTCTCAGGTCGGTACTATATCGGCAAACAACGACCGCACTATCGGGGACATTATCGCCGATGCTATGGAAAAGGTGGGCAAGGAGGGTGTGATTACCGTAGAGGATGCCAAGGTCATGGAGACCACTCTGAAGGTCGTTGAGGGGATGCAGTTCGATAGGGGTTACCTGAGCCCGTACCTTGTGACAGATCCTGAGAAGATGGAAGTTGATCTTGAGGAACCCTATATCCTTTTAAACGAGAAGAAGATCAGTGTCATGAAAGACCTGCTTCCCATTTTAGAGCAGGTTGCAAGAGATGGTAAACCTTTCTTGATCGTTGCAGAGGATGTGGAAGGGGAGGCTCTGGCTACCCTGGTGGTTAATAAGTTGAGGGGGACCCTGCATTGTGCGGCTGTCAAGGCCCCAGGCTTTGGTGACAGGCGAAAGGCCATGCTGGAAGATATCGGCATCCTGACCGGGGGCCGGGTGATCAGTGAGGACCTGGGCGTCAAGCTGGAAACGATAACCCTGAAAGACCTGGGTACAGCCAAACGCATTACGATAGACAAGGATAACACAACGATCATTGATGGTGGTGGCGATCGCAAGGCGCTGGAAGGTCGCGTAAAACAGATCAGGGTTCAAATCGAAGAGACGACCAGCGACTATGACAAGGAAAAGCTTCAGGAACGCCTGGCAAAATTGATCGGGGGTGTGGCCGTTATCAATGTGGGCGCGGCGACGGAGACTGAAATGAAGGAGAAAAAGGACAGGGTTGAAGATGCCCTCAATGCGACTCGCGCAGCCGTAGAGGAAGGCATTGTCCCCGGTGGTGGCGTTGCCTATATGCGCACCCTGAAGGTTCTTAAAAAGGGCAAATTCGTGGGCGAAGAGCAACTTGGTGCTAACCTCATTACACGTGCCCTTGAAGAGCCTACGAGGCAGATCGCTAACAATGCAGGTTTTGAGGGCTCTGTGGTGGTTCAGCGCGTTATGGAGGGTGAAGGGAGTTTTGGATTCAATGCCGAAACAGGGACGTATGAAGATCTTATGAAGGCCGGTATTGTGGATCCGACCAAGGTAACGCGATTTGCGCTTCAAAATGCTGCATCCCTGGCCGGCCTTCTCATGACCACGGAGGCAATGGTTGCTGAAAGGCCTGAAAAAGAGAAATCCTTGGCAGCCACCATGCCACCAGAAGATATGTATTAATGCATCTTATGAGGGATACATTAAATTGAACCTATCCTACAAAAACCTTGCTGTCTTGATCATAATCGGGCTTATGCTGGTCATGCTGTTTCGGGTATTCAACCAACCAGGAAACACCGTCTCTATCAATTACAGTGATTTTTTAAACATGATTGAGAGCGAAAGTGTCATCCAGGTCACTATACAGGGGGACAACATATCAGGTTTGACCGCGCAAGGACCTTTTAATACATTCGCCCCAAAAGATCCTGAACTAATTAAATTGGTTAAGAGCAAAGGGGTTAAAATATCGGCAAAACCCGAAAAAGGCTCCTCATGGTCCCGGGTGTTCCTCTCCTGGGTCCCGATGCTTTTGCTGGTTGGTGTTTGGATATTCTTCATGCGCCGGATGCAGGGTGGCGGTGGAAATCCACTATCCTTTGCAAAAAGCCAAGCAAGTCTCATATCGGACTCGCGGGGGAAAGTCACATTCGAAGATGTTGCAGGAATTGATGAGGCCAGGGAGGAATTACAGGAAATCGTCGACTTTCTTCGCGATCCCGGAAAATTCACCCGGCTGGGGGGAAAAATACCTAAAGGTGTTCTTCTTGTGGGAGTTCCAGGCACAGGTAAGACTTTACTGGCAAGGGCAATAGCCGGTGTGGCGGATGTTCCCTTTTTCAGCATAAGCGGATCGGATTTTGTAGAGATGTTTGTAGGTGTTGGTGCTTCAAGGGTCAGAGATCTCTTTATGCAGGGCAAAAAAAATGCTCCCTGCATCATATTTATGGATGAGATAGATGCGGTTGGTCGCCACAGGGGTGCCGGTTTGGGTGGAGGCCACGATGAAAGAGAACAGACCCTCAACCAGCTTCTTGTGGAAATGGATGGCTTTGAATCCAATGAGGGTGTCATCCTTATCTCTGCCACGAACAGGCCGGATGTCCTTGATCCTGCTCTATTGAGACCCGGGCGATTCGACAGACAGGTAGTTGTCCCTGTTCCTGACATAATGGGGAGGGTGGGAATTCTGAAAGTCCATGTCAAGAAAACACCCCTGTCAAATGATGTTGATATCAAGGTCCTTGCGAGAGGGACCCCCGGGTTTACAGGCGCTGATATTGAAAATATGGTGAATGAGGCCGCGCTAATGGCAGCCAGACGCGGAAAGGACAGGTTGGAGATGGTCGACTTTGAAGATGCCAAGGACAAGGTCATGATGGGCACTGAACGGAAGAGCATGATCATCAGTGATGAGGAAAAGAAGACCACGGCCTATCATGAGGCAGGGCATACCATCGTTGCTAAGCTGATTCCAAAGGCGGATCCGATTCACAAGGTGACCATAATTCCTCGAGGCCGAGCCCTTGGATTGACCCAACAGCTACCCATGGATGAAAAGCACACATACCCAAAGGATTACCTTCTGAATAATATTTGCATTTTGATGGGTGGAAGAGTTGCAGAAGAAATTGTGCTCAATATCCAGACAACAGGGGCGGAAAATGATATTGAAAAGGCGTCTGACCTTGCAAGAAAGATGGTCTGTGAGTACGGTATGAGCGAAGAACTGGGCCCCCTTACCTTTGGCAAAAAGGAAGGGCAGATATTTCTTGGCAGGGAGTTCGCCCAGCACAGGGATTACAGTGAAATGACGGCACAAAGGATTGATGAGGAAGTCAGGGATATCGTAATCGGGGCCTACAAAAAGACAGCACAGCTCATTAAGGATAACCTGGATACCCTGCACAAGATCGCTAATGCCCTTTTGGAGAAAGAGACGTTGAACAGTAGTGCGATCGATGAATTAATGCCTGGTGGGAAAAAGTCCATACCGGAAGAAATAGACGCCGGGACATCTTGAACGGGAAATGCAGGCTTTTGTCCCTGGTTATGTGTCTTTTTATTTCTAAAGGAATAATTATGGATTCACCGTGAGAAAAATTCATCGAATGGTACATGTCTCTGCCAGTTCCGCAGCGCCAATCCATAGTGGAGTTTGTCATATTCTTTAACATTGGCTTTGATGATATTGACACAACAAATATGGAAGAACTTCACAATGCATTTGTCAAAAAGCTATCAAAGTATTCGCATGATAAAAAGATCTGAGCAGCTACTCAATGCAGCCGACCCGCCTTCGCCGAGGCTTCTGCGCAGCGGCTGATCTCGCCGCTACTCGGTGCCAACGAGTAGTAATTGCGACATTCCATTCATTAGGCCAGCATTGAGGAAAAGAAGGGGGGAAATCCCTATCCATGAGTGAATGCGTGCCATGCGACTATATCTGATCAACCCCTCCAACCCGCTTGCCACCATCGTCAAAGCCAAGGAGAGCCGTTGGAACCGCTGATCAGCTTGGTGGGCAATCTCTCATACAGAAGCAATCTCCGGCTGAACCGTAAGGCATATGCAGACTTCAAGTCGTATGTGAAAGCTGGGGTTTGATCTAATAGATGTCCCAGGGAGGTTTTTTTACCTTGTCTGAAGGGATATCAGTATCAGATTAATGGTTGGGACTAAAGAGTGGCAACATTGCCCTTTGAATTCAAAAAATAGAAATGCTCAAGAACACAGGTGACCCAATGGATGCTCTGGAACTTGCAAGAGAAGCAAAGAAGCAAAACATAATCGATATGGCTGTTGGCTTTACTGTCATGATGCCATTGTTTCAAGAACGTTCAGCCGATCTCATCAAAGAGAAACTGGCGGGTTTATTTGAAGGTCTTGACCGGATCAGTTCGGATCAAGACTTCAGTAAGATGCACAGAGACTTCTGCCAATGGTTTGTTAAAACTATCAGGTTGGCGAAGACCGAGGAACATCCATCATATGGTCATGCTGCGAAGGTTCTCGATCTTGCTCTCAAGGTCTACGTTTACTACTGCAAGATGCCAAGTCCAGCAAAGGCGGAGTCCCTGATGCCAAGGTTAAATGGGGCCATTGACACACCAATCCTTCGCCATCTATTTAAGAACCTGGAGGATATTTACAGGAAGTCCTACCCCCCGCATTATTTATGGACGATTAAGATGATAGACAAGGAAGACTATGATTTGTTGCAGAAAGTAATTCGTCAGGATATCAGAGACTCCTTTGGCGATAATATATTGCCTGTTCAATATGATGAGATTATGGGGCGACGCTTAAATCGTTGAAGCAAGTGTCCGACAGAGTGTAGGCCCTGATCACATGTTTTGATAGGAAATCATCACAAACTTCCTTATGAGGAGATTGCCGCCATGTCCTTCAAAGAGAACCTAAAAGCCAAAATCAATCTCGACAGACTTTTCCGGAAGCTCATTTCCACAATTAAAGAGCCGCCCGGAAAGTGGTGGTTGGACAAGGTCCTCACCCAGGAACTTCTCAACATGACCGATCTTGAGCACAAGAAGTTCAGGGATCTTCATCTCTACATACGTCCCCTGGAGGGCGAGAATATGGAAGTCTTGGTATTCGACAACGAATTGCCCATCTACCACACTTCCGTGGCTGACGTTGCCCTGCGCAAAAGCCCGCGCTGGCAGGAAATGTTTAGCATTAGAAATATCAAGAAGATTATGAATCATCATGATGTGCTTGTTAGTAAAGGGAAGGAGTCACTTAAGAGATTACACGCCAACGCTATGGAGCTGCTGGATCTCACTTATACCAGGGATGACCTGACGCTGCTGCTGGAGGATGCTCGCGGTGGCCTGGAACGGAAATCCATCGGGCAGATACAGGAATCGTTGGATCTATTTGTTGACTTGCTGGATTTCGAGCCCGTGTCTCTTGGGGGGCAGAAGCAAGATTTACAGATCTTTGCCAGGCCAAAGCTTAACAGCGGCGCTGTTCCTGCCTTTGAGCATCTCATCCTCTTCGACGAAGAAAACCTGTCATTAGGCCTGAAGAAAGGAGTCTTTTCACCGCAGAGTGATTTAGACCCCGCGTGGGTCATGCAATATACCCGAGGTGGGGAAAGAGCCGATCTCCAAGGCATAGATGTTTTTGAATTCTTGGCTGAAATGGCGCTGAAAAAAGTGCGAGCTTAAAGAGGGCAAAATCGAAAAACAGTAGTTAAAATTCCTTGAGAGCTTATAATTTCCTGTACAGCCTGGAAAGGGGGATAATATGTTTTACATTCTGGCAGTGGTTTTAATTATTTTCTTTCTGGCCACGGCCATTAGGATCTTAAGAGAATATGAGCGAGGGGATGTTGAAAACCGGATAAAGGAAGGCAAGAACACGCTGCGCTGGGACAAGACAAGCTGCCACCGGTTCGCGGCGAACGAAGCCAGGTTGAAGATGGGCTTTCTCGCATACAACATGCTTCACCTGATACGCCGGTTCTATTTGTGGGGCGAAGACACGCGCCGGTCCATCGAATGGATCATCATGCGGCTGGTGAAGGCGGGCGCACGAATCGCCTACCATGCCAGAAGATGGTACGTGCATATTGCAACGGCGTTTCCCTTGGCGCACCATTACCGGGCTGTGCTCGGTTGGCAACACTGAACTGGCATGCCCTGAGAAACGACTTGAAAAACTCTGACAGGAGAAGTATTGTCAAAAAACACGGGAAAAAGGGGTTCAAGCAGGTTTTGGAGCGGTCTGATGGTGTTTTGGATTTTTCAAGCCCAAATTTCTGCTTTGAACAGGGGAAGGTCGATTAAAAACCGGCAAACAGGCGTGCGGAGCCTCTTTTTGAGGGAGGTTGCCGCATAATTCAGGTTCAAATAGAGGATTTTTATGGCTTGGGATTGGGGAAAGTTACAACAGCAAAGACAGGGCAGAGGGGGTGGGCCTTCCCTCCAGGTGAACGACCTTCTCAACATATTCAAGGACTTGAAGGGCAAGGTCCCTGGGATATGGATTGTCGTCCTCATCATTATCGTTTTGTACCTCGGTTCCTCCATCTTCTATACGGTCGGTGTGGATGAAGTGGGTGTGGTTCAGAGGTTCGGGAAGTTTACGAGGACGACTCAGCCGGGTCTCAATTTTAAACTTCCCAGGGGAATTGAAAAGGTCACCAAGGTAAAGGTGAGACGTGTCTATAAGGAAGAATTTGGGTTTCGTACCCTTGAGGCGGGAGTGCGAACCCGATATGCCGCTGGGTCTGCCTACCTGAACGAATCTCTCATGTTGACCGGAGACCTCAATGTGGCTGTAGTCCCATGGATTGTCCAGTACCGCATCAATGATCCTTATAAATTTCTCTTTAAGGTACGGAATGTCAGGCCCACCCTGCGGGATCTTACTGAGTCCACCATGCGCCTGGTGGTGGGAGACAGGAGCATCACTGAGGTGATCAACAAGAGAGAGGAGATCGCTGACCAGGCCGAGGTCCTGTTGCAAAAGGAGCTGGATGAGGCCGAGACAGGGATTAACGTGACCACCATTGAGATGCAGAAGACCAATGTGCCTCAACCCGTTGAGCCCTCCTTCAATGAAGTGAACCAGGCTATTC
>JASFIT010000253.1:0-6950 GCA_050122535.1 Desulfobacteraceae bacterium
GGCCATTCAGAGAGGAGGATGCATCTTCAGGAAACCGATGGGATGATTGGCATGAAGGCTAACGCTGCTGTGCAGTTGGGATTGATTCCCATCATCTGCATCGGGGAAACACTTGAAGAGAGGGAAGCTGATCAGACCTTTGAGGTGGTCAGAAAACAGTTGGACGGATCCCTTCAGACCTTCAGGAACGACAAAACCCTACCCTCTTCCACCATCCTGGCCTATGAACCCGTTTGGGCCATCGGCACAGGTCGTACCGCCACCCCTGACCAGGCCCAGGAGGTCCATCGTTTTGTTCGTGAATGGATAGGCGAGACTTTCAGCAGAGAAACGGCCGACCTTATCAGGATCCTTTATGGGGGTAGTGTCAAACCGGACAATGTTAAGGATCTCATGTCAATGACGGACATAGACGGCGCTCTTGTGGGCGGGGCGAGTCTTAAAGCCGATTCTTTTATTTCCCTTATCAGATTCGGAGAACAGTAATTTCTATTGCAAAATGGACTTTTTTTGGTAATACTACAAGATCTTAAACAATCTTGAAGTTAGAAACAAAGGAACAGTAAATGAAGCTTATTATCATCTTGGTGCATATCTCTGTATGCGTCGCCCTTATATTGATTGTTCTACTTCAGAGAGGCAAAGGGTCGGATATGGGAGCTGCCTTTGGTGGCTCCAGTCAGGCCATATTTGGGAGCCGAGGAGCCACCACCTTTTTGCATAAAATAACAGCGGCCATTGCCATCATTTTCATGTTGACTTCTTTAGGCCTTGCCTTCCTTTTTGGAAGGGGAGCGACCACGTCCATCATGAGAGGCGTTTCCCAGACGGAGGTACCAGCGGCCCAAGAGACACAGAGTTCGGCTCCCACTGGAGCCCAAGAAAAATAACAACGCATTTGCCTTGTGCCGAAGTGGTGGAATTTGGTAGACACGCTATCTTGAGGGGGTAGTGGGGGAAACCCCGTGCGGGTTCAAGTCCCGCCTTCGGCACCACGATGTGAATCTATCAACGGTCTCAGCGACTTACTGAATCGATCTTTCTTAATATGCGATTATATGCCGTTATTTTACGCCGCCTTGCGGCCTTCCGAAGGACTCTGCGCCCCTAAGCGGTTAATAAGTTTCTAAACTATCCAATCTCAACATTTCATGTCATACCTCACCTGATAAAAAAATAACCTTTTCATACCGCTTTGGGCAACAGCCTGGCAAGTCCTGGCCCCTTCACATCGCAATTAGGACAACCCGTACTTCATCCATAGGGTCATCAGACTAGCTTGTTTCCATCTAGAAAAGGCCCTTTTCCCTCTGAGCGATGTTTCCCACAGTTCTCCATTTACGGCGCACTCTCATGTATGCCCTGGTGGAAACCCTTGTGCGACCTAACTTGGCGGAAAAATCTGTCCTTATCTTAATTGGAGTCTTACAACAGTTGGCAAATTGCTTTCGTTTTGATTAGGGACGCGCACTAGCTTCCGTGATGATCTGCCATCTTCAACGGACCGCTATTTTTTTGACAGCACAGGGGTACCCCTTCATTTGATAGGTACCAATAACGGGATCAAATATTTCGTCGTTATAAAGTAGATTAACGTTTCTTCCCTCAGAGGAGTATGGGTCATAACCAGGTAACCCAAGTTCTTGACACTCTTGCCACCAGCCATGCTGAGCATAAACAACATCCGTAGGTATAGCTTCAGTTAACCTGGCCTTCACCTGGATAGAACCGTTTTGCGTCTCGAGAGTAACCATTTCCCCATCCTTGATATCCAGTTCCTCCGCTTTGGCCTGGTTTATCTCAAGGTATGGCTCTGGCTCTAATTTCCTCAGTGAGGGCAGGCAACGACCCCAGCCATGGCAGTACTCGTACGGCTTCCAATTGGTCAAGGTTAAAGGATATCTGTTTTTCAACTCCTCGTCACTTAGAGTGCTCACTACCACCTCTTTATAAGTCGGTAGGGGCTCATAGCCATAGTCTTTATAAACTTGACTGTAGATCTCAATTCTCTTACAGGGCGTGTTAAACCCCGATGGTATCCCAGTCTTGGGATTTTTCCTGGCATAAGCCTTTTCAGCCGTGGGGATATCGAGCGTCATGCCGCCCGGATGCCTTCTCAATTCTTCAACGGTAAGACCAAGCGGTTCTAGCTGGTAATTATATCCTGCCTCAATATCACCATTCCAGAACTTATCCCCTAGACCCAGTCTGCAGGCCAAATCAAACATAATCTGCACATCGGATCTAGATTCATGCTGTGGTGGAACAACCGGCTCTCGCAGTTGAATATGAGTGTTGCTTTTTGCCGTCAGCCCAAAAAAAGGTCTCACGTGCCAGGATTCCCAGTAACTGGCCGCCGGCAGTACAACATCAGCCAACTCCGCTGGAGGGGTCATAAATAACTCCACCTGAAGAAAGAAATCTAGTTTGCTTACGGCGCGGTATCCTCTCAGGCTATCCGGATTTGCCGTGATGATATTGCCCCCAAATGCTACGAGACCCTTTACCGGATATGGACGTTCATTCAAAATCGCTTCGTAGACGTCGTTGGCCCGTATCGCCCGGTATGGTTTCAGCCTCGTCTTCATTCCCCCGGGCCCAAGAGGTCTCTCTGGAGCGCCCAGCCGCTTACTTTCGACTTCCGAAGTTAGGAACTCAATGCCGTCCACTCGATTAAGCTTTGGCTTGGGGTATAGCCGGTTGCCACCGGTGGCATCGTAACACCCGGTTAAAGCATAGATGATACTGACAGCCCGGTTGGTCTGGGCAGTATTTGCCTGCTGCTCAATACCGTTCCATTCCCAGTAGCTGACCGGCCTCAACGTGCCAATCATCTGAGCTGCTCGCCATATATTATCCTTCGGTACCTTGGTTATCTGTTCTGCTCGCTCTGGGTTCCACTCTGAAGCCATTTCCCCGAGCAGTTGGAATACGGTTTTGCATTCCACCTGCCTGCCATCGGCTAGCGTAATGACATATGTCCCGGTAAGAGCAGGCGATACGGAATCGCTGTTATACGCCATGGTGTTCGGATCAAAAAACCCGATCGACTGGTTTATCTCATCCCAAACCGCAAATGAGCCAGCGTCTCCGTCTGCTGCTAAATCACTCCCTTTGAGTACATTTCCATTATCACCTCGAACCAGAAACGGGCTATTCGTCCACTCGCGAACGAATTCCTTATCGTAGAACCCCTCCTTTATCATTACGTTAAGTATGCTTAGGGCCAATACCCCATCGGTACCCGGATGCACCTGTAACCACAAAGCAGCCTTTTCTGCTGTCTTTGTTCGTTTGGGGTCAATTACGATAAGCTTTGCCCCATTCTTGAGACCCTTGTTGATTATTCCAGCGAATGTTGGAACGGTGCTAAACGGGTTGAATCCCCATAAAAGAATACAGGCCGATTTATCTGCTTCAGCATCTCCAATGCCTGAACCAAAGGTGTATCCTGAGTTTATGTCCCTGGCCCAATTACATATATGGGTAGTCGCCAAGGTATTTGGACTACCAAATGCATGAGAAATTCTGATCATCCAGTCCCAGAAGTCCTTGGCTGGTGATCCTGAGGGAGCTGGTCGGTAAAAGGCAACAGCCTCAGCGCCATACTCTGCCTTTATCTTGTTGAGGTTTGTTGCCACCATATCCAGTGCTTCATCCCATGAGATTCGCTCCCATCCGGGGTCAGGTTCTCCTTTCGGTCTTGTTCGACGCATGGGGTATTTTAAACGCTCTTTGCTATACACCAATTCAGGCCCGGCATGTCCCTTTGGACAGAGGGGAGGGAAGGCATTAGGATGATCCATATCAGGCAGTAGCTTGGTAAAAACGCCATCTTCTACCTGGGCAATAGTAGGACAAATCGCCCGGCACTGAGGACAGAATCCCTTGATTAACTTGATATTTTTCTGAGTACTCAATTCTCTCTACCTCCTTGTAATACGATTCACGATTTAAGCATAAAGTAATTGTGCGTAAAACTGGTTTTAAAACAGATACGCCTCTTAATAGGGAAGATCTTTCTATTCATGAGATTTACTCATCATTAATAAATGATGAAAATCGCAATGATATGATTATTACGATATCATAAGTGCTGTGGATAGAAAACGATCTCCCATTTTACTGACAGAATGGAAAGAACACCTCATGTTTTTAGCTGAACGTCTTTCGCCTTTTGTGAAAAATCTGATCGTACTTAAAGGAGGTATGGGACAAAAACAGAGACGACAGATGGCAGAAAAGATAGATGGAATCCAAAAAAACGAGGAAAGATTAATCATCGCCACGGGGAGATATCTCGGTGAGGAATTTGATGATGCGCGTTTAGATACATTATTTCTAGCCCTGCCTGTTTCATGGCGCGGTGTCCTCGCCCAATATGCGGGGCGACTGCACCGTTTCTATGATATGAAAAAGGAAGTCCTTATTTATGATTACGCAGGCCTGGAGATCCCGATGCTGGCTAAAATGTATGAGAGGCGACGTGCTGTTTACAAGGCTATTGGTTATGAAATTGATGAATAGTTTGTGTGCGTTTTCTGTGCGTTTGAGCGGCCCAATGATCTGAAATGCCTATTTTTGATCAATTATGGCTATAATAATATCAATAAGTTACTGACATTATGTGCTTTCTTCTGAATCCCGCCTTCGGCACCACGTCTAATCCTTCCAATCACCCCTTTTCCTTATTTGTTCATCCTTTGGTGTTGTGATAAATCTCCCGCCGCATCTTTTGCAGATACGCAAAAAACCCTTTCCTTCTTCCATATCTCCGATGCGATAGAAAATGTTAAACCGTACTTCAAACCCGTTCCGCTTTCCGCAATGAGGGCAAAACTTTGTTGGCATCTATCCACCCCCTTTTTTGTTTCGGCATTCCTTCATCTGCTGAGTCAATATTTTATCGGTTGCTTCCTTTCCCACAAGATGGTATAGACAACGGGCCATAGCCTAAGGAGCACTCGTACATGAACGATAAAAAGAAATGGGATACCCAGCCATTGATTAGGTGTGAGAACGAGGCGTGTCGTGAATTGTGCACTGAATTCGAGTTGCAGCAAAGCAAGGGAAAGTGCCCTTATTGTGGGAAGCCGATCAAGACAAAAGAGGAATCTTCATAGGGCTGGCCAACGAGAAATATTCTAAAAGGCTTGCCTGCTCTTTAATACCCTTCAGCCCTTTTTGGGCACGACCACATCAAGAACTTCCTCAATTTGTGAATCAGACATATATCCTAGCTCAAACAATATCTGACCAATGGGTCTATGCTTCTTTTGCTCAATATCTTCGGTGACCTGGACTCTCATTGCTTCAAGGAGTTGTTCCAGTGTGATATAGCCTTGTTCCACCGCAATCGCTCCAAAACGCTTTTCATACTCCTCTATCGCCATCTTTCCCTCCTATTCCAAACTCCTACCTAAATCCACATCCTTTTCATCAAGCAGCGGGCTGGCCTGTCTGTCAATTGGCTTTCCAGAATCTTAGACAACCTGGAAACTCAAGTCAATAGGGGTTGCAACCCGCGTGCCAAATTCTCTTCTATTCAATGCCTCTGCGCCTCTCTACGGTCCCCAAGACAAAAGATAGAGCCACAACGATAAGGGCAACTGCCATGAGGACCCACGACGCACTCTGCCAATCACCTGTGCGGGACACCACTGTTGCAGCGATCGGAGGCCCGGTCAGCAATCCCAGTTGAGCCCCTTGCAGCAACAGTCCCTGGCTGGTGGCCACCAATTCTGGGGTAGGTGCATTAACCGCTGCGCCGTGAAGCGCCGCCGCTGGGAATATGCCACCTATTCCGGAAAAGACTAGGCAGAGCAGGTATGCGTAGGGGAGGGGCATGCCGCTCTTGTAAATGCCGAAGCAACAGAGGCCCGTGATCAGGTTGGGTCCAGCTACAAGGTGCCATCTTTTCAAGCCCTTTTGCAAGAGCCCTCCCCCCACCAGGTTCCCAGGGACGTTCATGGCGACCACAAAGGCGCTAAGAATGGCCGCCATGGCCGGTGTCACGCCATGCTCTTCAATGAGCAACGTGGGCAAAAATCCGGTAACCACCACAAACTGGAACCCATAGGCTGCAAAGCAAAGCCCCAACAGAAGGGGACCCGGGGTTTTCAGAGTGAGCCAGATATCTTTGACCAGATTCTTAAGGGGATTTCTCCGTCGGGTTACACGGCTGTCCAGGCCCCGTGTGGCCAAAGCGAGGAGGATCGCAAAAGTGAACGGTAGCACTGCATTGATCCGCCACAATCCACGCCATCCAAAAAAATCGACCAGAAAGGGGGCAAGGAGCATCATCGTTGAGGCGCCCATTGGAAAGAAGCTACCCCATACGCCGAAAGCAATGCGCTCATCGCTCTTCCTTGTAACTTGCAGAATCAAAACGGGCGCTGAAACAGCTGTCAAAATATACCCAATGCCTTCAAGGAAACGGCTGCCCAGTAGCACAACGGATGTTGTGGCAAAGGAACCTGCGAAACTTCCTAAAGCACTGCAGGCCAGGCCAAAGCACATCATCCGCCGATGTCCCAGCCAGTCAGAAATCGCTCCTACCCCTGGCGCTGTAAAGGCGCCGAGGATACCTGTAGCAGATAATACCCATCCAGCCATGACAAGGCTGAGGCCCAATTCTATGCGGAGTAGCGGAAGGACCGGAGGCGCCTTTCCCACCTGGAATGCCGCCACAACACCACCAGCAAAAAACAGAAATACGCGACCCCAGTCCGTGGATGTCCTGGCATCTTGGTTTTGTTTCAGTTTCGCAAGCATTGGATCAAGGCGGTTCTTTTCTCGGACAAGAATCAGACCTCCATATCAGGCTTATGAGTTATTGTCTATAGCTAACGTTGAGGCTGTCGGAAGCCTTTTTTTCGACAGTGTCGTTAGGTTTCTATTTGTTATATAGAGGTCTAAGTTGTCCCACCTGTTGTTATCTATTAAGGTGA
>JASFIT010000254.1:0-6940 GCA_050122535.1 Desulfobacteraceae bacterium
AGGGGTTTCCCCTGGAAAAACCGGAGAACCCCTTTTCCACAATAAAGGCGGAGATCCCTCGCTCACCCGCCTCCGGGTTGGTCTTTGCGTACACAATGGCCACATCGGCTACAGGGCCGTTTGTAATAAACATCTTTGTTCCATTCAGGATATACCTGTCCCCCTTCTTGACTGCCCGGGTCTTGAGAGAAAGGGCATCCGATCCTGCCTCTGGCTCTGTGAGGGCTAAGGCGCCAATCTTGTTTCCCGCGATCAGGTCTGGCAAGAACCTCCGCCTTTGCGCTTCGTTTCCGTTTCTGAAAATACTTTCGGTGCAGAGGATAGCATGGGCACCGTACGTATTTCCCGTAGCAGCACACCCCCTCATGAGCTCCTCCATCACAAGGACACAGGAGAGAAAGTCGGCCCCGCTTCCTCCATAGGCCTCTGGTATGGTCATGCCATAAAATCCCATTTGGGCCATGGCCCCAAAGCTCTTCTCTGGGAATTTCTCTTGTTCATCGATCTCTGGTGCCAGTGGAATCACGTCCCTATCCACGAATTTGGCCACCGTCTCCTTCAGCATCTTGTGCTCTTCAGTAAGCTCAAAATCCATGGCTCTTCTCCGAAACCAGAGGGAATGCCCTAAAGCTATTCATCCTCTTCCTCATTCTCTGGCAAGAATTTGTGAATAAAGCCCGTGTGGAAATCGCCTTTTTGGAACATGGGATCATCCATGATCCTTACATAAAGAGGAATGGTGGTTTTAAGGGGCTCTATCCTGAATTCTTCAAGGGCCCTTTTCATGATACGGATGGCTCCCTCTCTTGTGAGATCGTGAGAGATGAGCTTGGCAATCAAGGAATCGTAAAATATGGGTAACTCGTATCCCTCGTAAAGGTGGGTGTCTAATCTGATCCCAGAACCGCCCGGCGGATGATATACTTCTACAACACCAGGAGAGGGCATGAAGTTCTTATCTGGGTCTTCAGCATTGATCCGGCATTCTATGGCCCAGCCCCTCTTTTCCAGATCGTCAAAGGAATAGGTGAGCGTTTCTCCAGAAGAGAGCCTTATCTGCTCTTTGACCAGGTCTATTCCGGTGGTCAGTTCCGTGACCGGATGTTCCACCTGGAGCCTCGCATTGACCTCTAGAAAGTAGAAGTTTTCATCCTGATCAAGGAGAAATTCCACCGTACCTGCATTGAAGTACTTGACAGCCTTAGCCGCGGCGATGGCCGCCTTTGCCATGGTATTCCTGAGTTGGGCCGTGAGCTTGGGGGAAGGGGATTCTTCAATGAGTTTTTGATATCGCCTTTGAATGGTGCACTCTCTTTCGCCTAAATGGGTCACATTCCCCTGACTGTCTGCCAAGATCTGGAATTCGATGTGTCGGGGTTGGGTGAGATACTTCTCAATGTAGACTTGATCATTCCCAAAGGCGGCGCGTGCCTCCATTTTTGCCACGGAAAATTCTTCTAGAAGCATCTCCTCGTTTTCACAAATCCTGATGCCACGACCTCCACCCCCTCCGGATGCCTTGATCATGACAGGATAACCAATCTCGCCACCCGCGCTAATGGCCTCTTCAACCGTGATGACTCCATCCCCACTGCTGGGAATGACGGGCACACCCGCCTCTTTCATGACCTTTTGGGCCCTGATTTTGTCCCCTGCAAGCCTTAGATTTTCTGGGGTAGGGCCTATGAATACGATACCTTGGCTTTCACATTCTTGGGCCATTTCCTCATTTTCAGCCAGATACCCATAGCCCGGGTGGATCGCCTCTGCCCCTGTATCTTTCGCAGCCTTTATGATGTTTTCCATATTCAGATAGCTTTTGGCGCTCATGGCAGGACCGATGCAGACCTGTTCATCGGCCAATTTAAGATGTAGTGATTCCGCGTCCGCTTCAGAGTAAACCGCAACGCTGAGGATTCCTATTTCTTTGCAGGCACGAATAATCCTGACCGCGATTTCACCTCTGTTGGCGATAAGGATTTTTGAAAACTTCATATGCGGTCATGTCCTTCCCCCTCCCCCTCGAGGGGGAGGGCGGGGTGGGGGTGGACAACTTGAAGGAAATTCTGGGACAGTAAAATGCAGAGCCTCACTATGACGTGGCTTCTATGACAAACATGAGATCATCATCTTTCAAGGCCGATTCATTTTCTGCCACAATCTTAACAATTCTTCCGTTCACAGGGGACTTGATTTTCTGAAACACCTTCATGGTCTCCAGAAGCCCCAGCACCTGTTTCTTCTTCACAACATCTCCCTCTTCCACATAGGGCGGTTGATCGGGTGCCGACCTTCTGTAGAAGACACCAGACATGGGTGCTCTCACTTCAATCGTCTTGGGCTGCTTTTCTTCTGCACTCATTTTCGCTCCACTCCTGTTCAGGTCAATCCAAATTCATCGTCCGGTTAGTCACAGACACACATGGACCGATACTCACGCACGAACTCGCCCTTTCGCTGCACGAGTATTCGTTTCAGAACCCTTCCCGCGAGGCAGGAGGATGTTGTTAGGCTTCACTCGTAAACAGAAATGGGTTGATATCCGTGAGAATCGCCAAGCCCAAATAGAAATCCCCCTCTATCCCCCTTTATAATAGACTGTGTCGCAATTCGACAAAGCTGTCATTCCGGGCGAGCCCAAAGATTGTGGGCGAGACCCGGAATCCAGGAAACTGGTGGAAAATCAAATCATTCTGGATCCCGGCCGGGATGACGAATTATGACATAACCTCTACAGGGGGAGGATGTCTTCATTTCTGTAATGGTCTAATTAGCCCCCCTTTTATAAAGAGGGGTGGGGGGATTTTAAGTCAGACAAATGCTTCACCTTTGTGCATCTCTGAGCGCAAGGATCTCGCGTGTCTCAGAGGGGCTTGCGATCTCTCTCCCTCCCTCACGAACGATTTTGGCCAGTTCCTCAATGAGTTGCCCGTTGCTTTGGGCCTTTTCACCGTTTGGAAGATAGAAGGTATCCTCAAGTCCCGTTCTCACGTTTCCGCCCAACTCCACGCACTTGCGGTGCAGATCCCATATTTCGTTTCGCCCAATGGCGATCACCTGCCAGTGACTGCCCTCAGGCATCTCTCCTGCAAGCAATGGCAGCCACTCCGGCTTTGCGGGCATTCCGCTGGCCACGCCCATCACACAGGAGATATGGGCTGGCCCATCAAACATGCCATTCCGTTTAAAGAGGCCCACACTTCGCACAATTCCCGTGTCAAAGCACTCAAACTCAGGCACGATCTTCTTGGCTGTCATCACATCCAAAAACTGCTTAACCTTTTCCACCGGGTTGTCAAAAAGAATAGGAGGCCAGGCCCAAGATCCATCGCCCTTCAGTTTCAGGTAGTTGAGGGAGCCGGCGTTGCATGCGGCCATCTCAGGCTCGAATTTCTCAAGGCAGGCGACGGGGCCGGATATGTCCGGTCCCATCACACCCGTACTCATGCAGATAATGATTTCAGGGACCCGATCTTTAATGGCCGCCAGAATATCGCCCACTGTCTTCAGGTCCCATGTGGGCAGGTGTCCCATCCCCTTACCCTGATTCCTGAAGTGACAGTGAACAACGGATGCACCAGCGTTATGGGCCTGCTCCGTATGATCCGCCATCTCCTCAGGCGTCACAGGCACGTTGTGCGCAGCCGGGTCGGTGAGCACCCCGGTCAGGGCACACGTCACAACGGTCTTTGACCCCATTTTCTCCTCCCTTCGTATGAAGCCGCTGGGATAATAACGGATTATCCTTATAGCAGGGTTTAGCCCCTCAAATCTTCAGAGCCTCCTCAAATCCTTCCCAGATAGCCTCCGTCATCTTCCTCGGCTTTCTGGCATCACCAATGGTGATCACCTTGATCTCATTTTCATCCACATGCCTGGCGAGGTCATCATCGGGCAGAACACCAACAGCCATCACAACCGTATCTGCCTTAAGGAACTCCTTGCCTTTTTCCGTCTCCAGAATGACCGCGTCGTCCGTGATCTCCAAGAGCTTTGTCTTTGTGCGAAGGTGGACTCCCATCAACCTGAGGCTCTTCATCAGGGACCAACGGGCGGTTCGACCCACGTTGTTGGCCAGCCGCGGTACCATATCGATCACCGTAATCCTCCTCCTGGAATTATGGAGAAGCTTGGTGGCGAATTCTGGATCTTCAGCACTGTGATACATCAAGAACGTGAAGGTGTCGGGCTCAGGTGCCCCCATAGACGCAATAAACTGGGCGGTCTCGCAGCCCGTGGCGCTTCCACCTACAACAACTACGTGTCCTCCGATATCGGGGGCCTTGTCCATGAGGACATCCCATGCACTTACCACATGGGGCTTGTCAATACCAGGCATATCCATTTCCAGCGGCTTTGCGCCCGACGCCACAACGAGCACATCTTGTTTGTCTTTCTTCACCTTCTCCGGTGTGAGCCGCGTATTGAGCCTTATCTTGACACCCCCCTGCTCCATGCGATTCTTCATGCTGTCAATGGCCTTCTTAAATTCCGCCTTCCCTGGTGGGGCCTTGGCCAGGTTCACCTGACCACCAAGCCGGCTCTCTTGCTCATAGAGGGTCACATCATGCCCCCTCTCTGCCGCTACCAGAGCGAACTGCATGCCTGCGGGTCCCCCTCCAGCCACCATCACTTTCCTACTCACCTCGGCCTGTTTCACCTCGCGATCTTTTTCCCTCCCCGTCCTGGGATTGAGGATGCAAGTAACCGGAGTGGCAGAGAAGATGGCGTCAAAGCATCCCTGATTGCAGGATATACAGGGAATAATTTCACTGAACTTTCCTTCTCTTACTTTATTGGGGAGTTCAGGGTCTGCAAGCAATGGCCTTGCCCAGCAGATCATGTCACATGCTCCGGACCTCAGGGCCCTCTCAGCAACATATGGATCACCTAAGCGGTTAGAGGCAAAGACGGGGGTACCGACCTTCTCTTTGATCCCTCGGGCCAGGTAGAGAAAACCAGCCGGCGGTACGTTTGATGTGAGCTGCGGGATATTGGTTTCATGCCATCCGCCCGTGACGTTAATGGCATCTACCCCGGCCTTTTCCGCCTCAGCCGCGAACACGGCAGACTCGATGTTGGTATGTCCTCCTTCCATGAAATCATTACCGGCGATCCTGATACCCACAGGAACATCATCTCCCACCGCCTCCCTCACCTTCCTGATCACCTCGAGGCCGAAGCGCATCCTGTTCTCTATGACGCCTCCATATTCGTCAGTGCGTTTATTGGTCAGTGGGGAGAGAAATTGGCTGATGAGGTAACCGGTGCAGGCCAGTATCTCAATCAGATCGAATCCCACCTCCTTGGCTCGTCTCGCCGATTGGGCGTAGGCCTCTTTAACCTCCTCGATGTCCTCTTTTTTCATCTCCCGGGGGGTTTCTCGTGTCAGGGTGCTGGGGATGGCAGATGGGGCGATGGGGGGCATGCCCGTGAACATGGAGAAAGCGTATCGTCCCATATGGAAAAGCTGGGTTGCCACCTTCACATCGGTCTCCCTGTGGAGTTCTTCAACGAACGCTCTAAGAGGCTCAATGTGTTTATCATCGAAGAGTCCAAGCATTAAAGGAACGCAACCCACCCTGTCTATGCCGACAGGTCCAATGGTCATGAGTCCAACCCCCCCTTGGGCCCTTTCTCTGTAAAAGGCCTTGAATGTCTCATTGAAGGAGTAGTCTCTCGTATAGGCCAGCCCAATGGACGGCATGACGATTCTGTTTTTTATTCGCAAATTTTTTATTGTGATAGGTTCGAACAGCTTTACAACCTCCATTGGCTTCTCCCTCTGTCGATGGACGGATAATGGGGGTCACATCTTCATTTGTCATTTATATCTGTTAGTTAGGTTATATAGGAAGATGTATCCCTGGCCACTACCGGGCGATCTGTCGCAAATAGAGTAAAATGTCTGCTGCCTGCTGGCGGCTGAGACGCTCGAGCGTAAAGTTGGGCATGTAGGGTTCATCTCGGTGCCGGGTACCCTTGGCGAGCATTCTATGGAATTTCCCCAGATCAGTGGTAAAGTGGGTTGCCTTCTGGGGCAGATTCTTTGTCCCGTGGCAGCGGGCGCAGCTCAGATTCCAAAGTCTTTCCCCCTTGCCAGAATTTCCCGCATATTTGGTGCCATCCTCGTACTCAACCACGATACTTCCTTGGCGGGTGTACCTGGCTGATTTGAAATCACCCCGGAAGGTGTTGTCTGCCTTTTTCGCATATTTGCCGGCCAAAAGGCTGCGCAGCCCTTTAGCATACTGGGTGTCTGCCGAATGGGAAGTGAGTACTGCTTTCATGTGGGCTGCCTGTTCTGGCGAGAGGTCAAGATCTTTAAGCCTTATCTCCTGATCCCAGAAAAAGGCCAAAAGGGCGTAGAGCTCCCACTCTTCCAAGTAGCGTCCCGCGCTGCAATAGGCACTACAAACCTGGATGGCATCTTGCAGGCTGTCTGGGTCCATGGTCTTGCAGCCCGGGCCACAGACCTTGAGGAGAGGTCCGCAAGGCGTGGACGGCGGTTTCTTGCCCTTGGGCACGCACAGGTGGTGATAAATGCCATAATAGTCAGCATAAAAGGTCTCCCGATTCACAGCGCCCCACATCGTAGCCCCCTGCAGCAAGTAAATTTTCTGACCCGTCTTTTCTATCCATTCAAAACGGGCTTCAGGGTCCTGGCTCGTCAGGTCGGGATCCTCACGCTCATAATTGTGACAGCTCATGCACTTGAAAAATTGGGATATGGGCTTGGAAGGACGGCGGCCTGTGGGTGGCTTTTTGACCTGACCATTGATGAAAAGTTCCTTGCCCCAATTGGAGAAGTCCTTCCAGGTATAACGCTTGCCGCCCTTAAAGACGAGGTTCTTAATCTTCTTTTGATGATTCGCTCGACCCTTACCGCCCATGAGGCGATCCAGGCCAGGTGAATCGGCTGCCAACGTTGGGGTGGCAA
>JASFIT010000255.1:0-6882 GCA_050122535.1 Desulfobacteraceae bacterium
AGGCTGCCGTGCGCCCGGACGACAGCCACTTCCCCCGAAGCCGTCTGCTCTGCCTCGAGAACACCCACAACCGTTGCTGGGGCAGTCCCCTCAGCCTTGATTACATGGAGCGGGTTTGGGAGCTGGTCGGACGGATTGGGCTCAAGGTCCATCTGGACGGAGCGCGCATTTTTAACGCTGCCTTAGCTGAGGCCGTGGAGCCAAAGGAACTTGTGAGGGGCTGCGACTCCGTCTCTTTCTGCCTCTCCAAAGGCCTCGGGGCACCTGTGGGGTCCCTGGTCTGCGGTTCGAAGGATTTCATCCGTAAGGCCCATCGCATCCGCAAGCAGTTGGGCGGTGGTATGCGCCAGGCGGGTATCATTGCAGCGGGGGGCATCTATGCCCTGGAAAACATGCTTGAACGGCTGGCGGAGGACCATGCCATGGCACGCCGGCTGGCGGAGGGCATCGACGGCATCAAAGGCTTAGAGACGCAGGTGGAGCGAGTTCGCACCAATATCGTTTTCTTCCACGTAGTAGATGAGCGTCTTACGGTCGCCCAGTTCGTAGAGCGGGCGGCCGCAAAGGGCGTCCGCTTCCTTCCCGTTCAAGGCCGTCAGCTCCGCATGGTGACCCACTACGGCCTTAATATGGAGGACATTGACTGGGCTGTCCAGGTCTTGAAGGAAATGATGGAAACACTCTAGCTGTCCCCGCCCGGACCCAAAGCAGCTCCCCATCAATTTGATCTCACCCCTTTTCTCACAGTCCGCCTGGGACCGCCAATGCAAACTTGACACACTACCCCTCTCTTTCTTACTCTACACCCATCAGAAGGCAATTTCTTACTTCAGTTCACTTCTATTGTTTCATATTCCTAGGGTAACTCCATGCTAGAAGTGCAAGGTGTGCATAAAAGCTTTGGTGGCCTCGCGGCTGTCTTTGATTGTTCGCTCAATGTGCAAGAAGGCTCCATAACAGGGCTTATTGGGCCCAATGGGGCGGGCAAAACCACGCTGTTCAATGTGATTACAGGACATTATAAACCTGACAAGGGAACAATCATCTTTAAGGGGGAGGAGATTGCCGGGTTGGCTCCCCATCAGATATTTCAAAAAAAGGTCTACAGAACTTTTCAGATTACTCGTGAGTTTGCGCAGATGACCGTCTTGGAAAACGTCATGCTTATGCCTGATCAACAGACTGGGGAAAAGATTTGGAACACCTGGCTGAGACCGGGGCAGGTCAGGAGGCAGGAGAAGGCCCTTAAAGAGAAGGCTTTGGAGGTCCTTGAGTTTGTGGAGCTGATAGATCTCAAGGACGAATATGCCGGATCGCTCTCTGGCGGGCAAAAAAAACTTCTCGAATTGGCCAGAAGTATGATGGCAGACCCCAAAATGGTCCTCCTGGATGAACCCGGGGCCGGTGTAAACCCGACGCTGATGAGAAAGCTGGTCGCTAATATCGTGCAACTCTGTGAAGAGAAAAAGATCACCTTCTTCCTAATAGAACATGATATGGATTTGGTCATGACACTTTGCAATCCTGTGATTGTAATGAGTGAGGGCACGAAGTTGGCAGAGGGGCCCCCTGAAGAGATCAGAAGAGACGAGAGGGTTTTGGAGGCCTATTTGGGCGGGCAATACCGATGATCGTTCTCAAAGCCAAAGACATTACGGCGGGATATGGTGAGGCGGACATTCTTAAGAGTGTGCATGTCAGGGTCAGAAATAAAGAAATCGTCTCTGTTATTGGGCCCAATGGGGCAGGGAAATCCACTCTCCTAA
Organism: Desulfobacteraceae bacterium; assembly: GCA_050122535.1. GTDB lineage: Bacteria > Desulfobacterota > DSM-4660 > Desulfatiglandales > HGW-15 > JASFEQ01. The sequence goes on from JASFIT010000255.1 coordinate 1,767, forward strand.
AGACTATCTTTGGCATTTTGAAGCCTAAACGTGGAAATGTCACTCTGAAGGGTGAGGATATTACAGGTCTTAAACCGGAGCGGGTCGTGAGAAGAGGTATGAGCTATGTTCCACAGGTAGACAACGTATTTCCTTCCCTCTCAATCCGGGAAAACCTGGAGATGGGCGCCTTCATCCGGAATGATGATTACGGCCCGAGGCTCGACGAGGTCTACGATCTCTTTCCCATTCTGAAACAGCGAACGAAACAGAAGGTGGGGCAGCTTTCAGGCGGACAAAGACAGATGGTTGCAATGGGTAGGGCCCTGATGCTGGACCCTAAGGTCCTGCTCCTGGATGAACCATCAGCCGGATTGGCACCGCTGCTGGTTGCCGACATATTTGAAAAAATTGTAGAGATCAATGAAACGGGTGTAGCTATGATCATTGTTGAGCAAAACGCCCGTGATGCCCTGAAGTTGGCACACCATGGATATGTTCTGGCCATGGGAAAAAATGTGCTAGACGACAGTGGAGAAGCCCTGTTGGCCAATGAAGAGATCGCTCGACTCTATTTAGGGGGATAAAGGTGGCAGAGCTCATCGTCTATGGCATCGTTCTCGGGAGCATCATCTCTTTGGGAGCCATAGGCCTTACCCTCGTCTATGGCATCCTCCGATTCGCAAATTTTGCCCATGGAGATTTGATGTCAGCCGGGGCATACATTGCCCTGTTCATGGTTGCCGGCCTCTTGTCATGGATAGGCATTCCTGACAATACCTTTGGGCCCCTTTCCTTTGGCTGGAGAATGCTTGTTGCCTTTCCCGTCTCCATGTTGGCCGTGGCAGCCTTGGCCATTATCCTGGATCGTGTTCTTTACCGAAAACTTCGCATAAAGGGAAGTGGCCCGGTGATTCTGGCCATGTCGGCCTTGGGTGCCTCCTTTATCATTCGAATGATCATCCTCATTCTTTGGGGTGCGGACTACCTGTTTTTCAGGCCAGGGATACTCCGACCCGCCCTTGAGCTCCCCTTGGGTATCAAGATAAGACCAGATCAGATCCTTATTCTCTTGGTTGTCCTCCTTCTGATCATTCTGCTCCATCTCTTTCTGCAGAAAACGAAGATGGGAAAGGCCATGAGGGCGACTGCCGACAACATTGAGTTGGCCCGTGTATCCGGTATTGACACGGAACGGATTATTATTTGGACATGGGCGATCGGTGGGAGCCTGGCTGCTGCCGGCGGCATCCTCTATGGTATTGATGTGCAGTTACATCCCGGAATGGGATGGAACTTTCTGATTCCCCTCTTCGCCGCCACCATATTGGGCAGTATCGGTAATATGTATGGGGCTTTAATAGGCGGACTTACCATCGGGGTCGTGCAACAGGTTTCTACCGCCTTCCTGAAGCCCACATATAAACCCGCAGTGGCCTTTGTCATCATGATTGTCATCCTGTTGATTCGGCCAAAAGGCATATTTGGAGGGAGCGACCGATAATGGAAATCGGGGGAATCCTGGCGTATCTGGTCTCACTGGCAATAATGGCGGGAATATATGCCATCTTTTGCCTCGGTTTGAACATCCAGTGGGGATACACAGGGCTATTCAACATAGGGATTGCCGGGTTTTTCTGCATCGGGGCCTATACCTCCGCCATGATCACAATCCCCAAGCCCACCGGTGTCTATGCGCAATATGTCCAGCAAATCTTCGGTCTGAACCTTCCTTTTCTCATCGGTCTGCTCGGGGCGGCCATCGTCTGCGGAATCATTGCCTTCCTCATTGGAATCCCCACCCTCAGGTTGGGAGAGGACTATCTAGCTATTGCCACGATTGGAATCGCAGAGACTATCAGATTGATATTCAATAACGAGCAATGGTTAGCCAATGGGCCAAGGGGGTTGATGGGACTGCCTCAACCTTTGCAGGGGCTGGTGGATCCCAAGCACTACAACTATATCTACCTTATCATCATTGTTATCATCATGTTGGTGATCTATCTGGCTATTGAACGGGCTATCCGATCTCCCTGGGGAAGGGTCTTAAGGGCAGTCAGGGAGGACGAGATTTCAGCGGCAATGAGTGGAAAGAATATATTCAATTTTAAGATGCAGTCCCTGGTGTTCGGCGCGATGGTGATGGGCATTGGGGGCGCTTTGTATGCCCACTATACCAAGGCCATTTCGCCTGATGTTTTTACACCTCTCTACGGCACTTTTATTATATGGGTCATGTTGATGGCGGGCGGGAGTGGCAACAACAAAGGGGCTATTCTTGGGGCATACGCTATCTGGGGGATTTGGATAGGAACCAAATTTATGACAGACCTGCTTCCGTACACCCTGAAGGCGAGGGCTCCCTACATCCGATTCCTACTCATAGGAATTCTCCTGGAGATCATTCTCATCTACAGACCTCAAGGAATTTTAGGAGAAGAGAAGAGGGTATCAAAATTGATTGATTAAAGGCCGATGGCCTATGGCACAAGGCGAAAGAGTGATCTGACTATCTACTCCGATTACCCTTAAGCCTTGCACCCTTGACCTTACTTATTCCTTCCCGACGTCGTACTCTACCCTAACCGTCACGATATTGCCTTTTGAATATTTCCATACCTCAATCGGCGTGATGACATCGCCATTTGCGTCAAAATCCACCGACCCTGCAGCTCCCTCGTAATTAATCTTTTTGCCCTTTTTGAGCAGATCAAAACCCTTTTGAAATTCACCCGGTTTTATGATCTCTCCGGGTGGATTGGCAACAGAGCGCAGTTGATCTCTAATATTTTTTGACGTGAGCGGCAACCCTTTAACCTTCGCCGCATAGGCAGCTAGGCCGATGACCGCCATGCCGTCGTAGCCGTTCGTGATGAAAGGCAAGGGCGGAAGCGTTCCGTACGCAATCTTGTAATCAGCGCTGAACATGACAAAAGGTTCACCCCCTGCGGTGCCAGGAGCCGTACCCATCTGCCCTTCGACACTCCTCGCACCAAGGGCTTTGATAATCTCTGCGGATTTTGTTCCGTCACAAAACAGGAACCTTCTATACTTGAAGAACTCAATCGCCTCCTTGAGGTAGATCTTCGCATGTTCCGGGTAACTGAACGCAGCGAGTCTGTCCGGTTTTCCGGAAAGGGCCTTTCTCAGTTCTGCCGTATAAGACTCGGCAGCCTTTTCATCATGGGGAACCATAGCGAGCACCTTCCCCCGACGTTTCTCAAAGGACCTCTTGAACTGCTCTGCAAGCCCTTGTCCGTAAGGGTTGTTCACATAAAGGACGGAGGCCGTCTTATTGTAACTGGCCGCCAATTTGCCGGCGATTACACCCTGAAGGGCGTCGGATGGGCATGTCCTAAACAGAAAGTCCTTACCCTGATCTGCCGGCAAGACGGTTATCAGAGGGGATGTGGATGCGGGTGAGATCATAATGACGTTGTTCGGACTCGTCACAGACTCTGCCACGGGAACAGTCACACCGCTTGCCAGGGCTCCGATGATAGCCACCACTCTGTCTATTTCCACCAGCTTTTTGGCTGCATTGGTGGCTGGAATGGCAGAGGTTTCGCTGTCCTCATGAACAAGCTTGACCTTAAACCCGGCAGCATCCATCTGCTTCGCACCAAGCACGATACCGTTCTGAATATTCGGGCCGAATTCCTTAAGTGGGCCCGTGTGGGAAAGAAGGGTCCCGACCTTTATTTCCTGAGCAAGGGCACCGGAAATGAAGGTTAACGAAAAGATCAAAATGCTTGCAAAAATGATGACTCTCTTCATAGCTACCCCCTTCCTTTTGGTTAAAGGTTTACCGTTTACTAGAGGAGAGATAATGGGAAAAGCCCCTAAAGTCAAGATAATATAGGTAGGGAAAAGGGAGGGAGAATAAACGCTATCCAAATCTGGTTGGGAAGGCCGGTTTTAGGCCGATTTTTCGCCCATTTTTCTCTTTCGGACCTTATCCTTTATCCGATTTATGTGACCACGGCCCAAGCCCTTCACCTCGCAGCCCAGCTCGAAATATCTCTCTATCTCTTCATCCTCCAGAATACCGAAGCAATCCACAATGGCCGCAGGCTGACCGATCATCTTCACCACGTCATCAGGCTCCATGTTCAAATAGGGTTGATGACGGACAGCAAAAACAACCGCATCTGAACCCTTCAGGGCCTCAGCCAAATCCGGTGCCATGCGGAAACCATCCAGTTGCTCCTGGTTGCGGAAGAACCTGGACCTGCTGCCCCCGACGGCCGGATAGGTCTCCTGTTTTTCCAGTTCATACCAGTGGCTCACATAGGGATCATGGGCCTTTATTTCTGCGCCCATCTCGGTCAATTTTCTGACAAGTATTTCAGCGCCACTGTAGCGGGTGTCGGCCACGTCCTCCCTGTATGAAACGCCCAGGATGCTGATCTGGGAAGCGGCCACGATGAGGCCCATGTTTCTGAGGGCATCTCGGACCAGTTGTGCCGCATGCAACGCCCTGGTGTCATTAATATTGATCGCGGCAGGCGTGATCTTGAAGATATCGTTTTCAAATCCCAGCAGGTGCTTGTATGCCCAGAGTCCAAGCCCTCCATCCTTGGGAAGACAGTAACCCCCTATGCCGGGACCGGGAAAGATCATATTGCTATGTGTCGGTCGCACCTTGATGGCATTCATGACCTTGATCATGTCCACGCCGTTTGTCTCTGCAAAGCGACTCCACTCATCCATAAACGCCAGAATGGTTGCACGGTAGCTGTTCTCCACGATCTTGCATGTCTCACTCTCGATGGGTCTGTCCAGGACCGTCAAAGGGGCACTGAGTATCTCTGACAGGAATTTCGTCACCCTATCCCGACTCTCTTTATTGACGCCACTACAGACACGCCAGAAGTCGCGAACCGAGCGCACATAGTCCCTTCCCGGCATGACCCTCTCAAAGCTGTGTGCCAGAACGGGTTCACTCTCAATTCCCCTATTCTTAAAGGCCTTTCTGATAATGGGATAGGCCACATATTCCGTCGTTCCAGGTGGAACTGTGGTCTCTATCAATACAAGACAATGGGGTTCGATCTTTTCTCCTATGACTTTGAAACTCTCCTCAAGGGCACTGATGTCTGCGTGTCCACTTCTCAGGTTCCCCAACTCCTGC
>JASFIT010000256.1:0-6860 GCA_050122535.1 Desulfobacteraceae bacterium
GGTAAGAGTGAAGTCAAGCACTGGATCACCTCCTATATAATCGTAACCGTTAACAGGTTCAGGGTTCAAAGGTTCATATCGGACTTTTTATGACCTATAAACCCTGAATCCCATTTTGATCGGAAAACACCAGATCTGTGAACGGCTACTGATGATTTTAAAATATCCTCCTCAAGTTTCGCACCCCCAAAACGATGTAACGTATTTTACAGGAATCATTTGGCATTTAATTTTCTTGTGAATGAGAAATCAGAATTCAAAATCCTGACGCCGAAACTTCTCAATAAGTCCGGGCATTCCGGTTGCTTCCCCCTTTGTAAAAGGGGGATCGAGGGGGATTTTCCTCAACGTGCATCTTGCTAAAGCTCACTTCAGCGCGCTTATCGCACGAGCGTAGCTTAACTATACCACCAGCCAAGTTTGTGGGTTTTGAAAATAACTAAATGGTTTTTTTGTCCCGTTGGGCGAGTTCCTTCTCAACAAGGGGGAGATCGGTCCAAGGGGTGGGCTTCGCTTTAAGGCTTTTTAGCACAGAGGTCTGCATGTGAGGGACCAGGGTATTCTGCCAATTACGCGCAAGCTGTGGATCCTTGAGCCACCCAAGCACATTTCTTGCGCGCTTCACGCCAAGGGGGTGGCGCTCATCCTGAAACAACCTCTTTAGGACCGCAGCGCTCGTGGGGTTATCCACAAAATACGCCGCAGCTCCTGCAGCGCGTTTTTCCTGTTTGACCATCACCATGAGCACGGTGGCAAATTCATCTGCCACATCGATATTAGAGGAGAAGGGGTGTTTCCACTTGGACAGCAAAACACGTCCGATCTCATGAAAAACGGAAAATGAGAGCGCATCTCTTGTTGTTTCTTTGTCGTCGATAACATCATAAAGGTGGTACACGTACTCCGCACAGATGACAACCCCGGATCTATCAACGAAAGCTTTCGGTGCGCCGCACTTTTTAACGCCGATGGGGAATGTGTCGAACACGAAGAGGCGTTGGAGCTGCCGCTCAAATTCCCGCAGGATCTTGTTGGCCGCATGCATTTGATCTGCGGTGCCGCGGGCCGCGCGAACGGTGACCGTGACCACCCTGGCCTGAGCCCCCGTTCGATTGTCAAACAGCAGGTAATGGTCCCCTGATTTCTGGGTTGTCACTGAAAAGGAGAGGCGCTTTTCCACTCTCCCCATGAACAGGGGGCGACGTTTGTCAGGAGGACCCTGGTAACTCTTCGCGTCCACAAGACCCACCAAAATATCACCATTGCTCTCCACCTGCACGGCCACGACGGCGTCTTTTGGGAGGTTCCTGAGTCTGATCCTTTTCCATTGTCCGCTGGGCACATCCACATTGAGTGTCACGGGCCCGCTCACGGCAAAGGCATTGAGCCCGAGGGAGCAAAAAATAAGACTGAAAAGGAATGTTTTGAGGCCTTTTGGCATAAGAAATTCTTATCATCTGGGTTAGAGCGGGTCAAGCGTTGGAGGATCCTTTTGCCGGGGTGAGGCGGTGCCTTACATGCTATGAAATGTACCCTATTATAATCTTAAGAAATATGTAAACTTTTGCTAATTAGTGGGATTATGTTTCCCATTCCTTGGTACTGCTTTACATAAGCATTAAACTGAAGTCCACCTTCAAACCTAAGTCTCTTAATTTCCAGCCAAATTTTGATGAATCCAACCCGCAAACTCCGGCACGGATTTTGCGAAGATATAGATATTTTCGGATATTGATCAGCCCAGAAATGACTGAATCTAATTCATATTAAACTTATAGGGATTTTTCCTTGACAATTATGGCGCTCTTGTGGGAAATCTGAGCCGCTTACCCTTGCTAGAAAAGGGATTTAACATCCACAGTACTCTAGCGAGCAGCCTAGCGGCAAAAGGGTCGTCGGGGCGATCAAGCAATTTACTAAGTACTGCCTCATTCCGCACAAAAAAAGCACCAAAAATCCAACATTTTGATTCATTTGATGGACTATCAGGATCTCTAGAGCTTCGGTCCTAAATCCATTGGCGATAGGTGTTCAGCGATGGGGTTTTTTGCCCTTTTCTCGTTCAATAACCCCTTTAAAGCAAACCTTCTGCTCAGAGGCCATCTTGTTTTACTTTGATCCCGCTAAAGTCAATGCCCTGTCGTCAGTTGTATTCAATAGATACCCATATCATTTCACTGCAATCCCGCACGACAAAACATCCCACACGTTAACTCGCCCTTCAGGAGCCTAGGAGGTCACCCATGGGACTCGCTAGACAGATCAGGAGATTGAGGAAACGGAAAGAGGCGACTGCCGCCAAGAAGCGCCGCAAAGCACTCATCGAACCCCTAGAGCCGCGCATCCTGCTCTCAGCCGACATTGAGCCGGAAGCGGGTCAGGTCATCAGCACTGGCCTGAATGCTCTTGCCGATTGGGCCGATGAGCTGGACACGTTCGATGAGTTGGGTCAGTCCCTTCCCATTGTGGATCAGTCCATTGGCGAAGTGCTCGACGTGGGCGGTATCCTCCGGGACCATCTTGCGGACGCTGTAGAGACCTATTTTGAGGATCCCGACCCAAGCACGCCTGGTGTGGTTGAAACGGCCACCACGGACGGTCTCAACGTTGCCCTGAGGGACCTGGACGTGACGGCTGGGGGGCTTTCCATAACTGTGGATGACGCCACTGTCGAAGGAGACCTTTATACGACACCTGATGGAGAAGAACTCAGATTCCACCTTATCCTTGAGGCGACCCGAACGACCGATGTGGACATGGACCTGGGTTCTGAGGCGGAAGCTGCTGGACTCTATCTTGACTCGCCCTCCAGTGTACCGCTCGAGACCAGCATCATCTTCGATTTCTCCTTTGGTGTGGATCTTTCTGACGGGTCGGTAGATGAGGGCGACTTCTTTATTCGGCCTCAATCCATGACCCTTGGCGCGAATGTTGATGCCCAGGCCCTGGACTTTACTATGGGTTACGGCTTCCTGGAACTGGTCGTTGAAGATGGGGATCTTGGGCTGGATGCCGGGATTGCCGTTGACTTCGTAAATCCGGATGCGGACACCCAGGGGAACATCACAATTCAGGAGTTTGAGGACACACCTGTGGATGATCTCGTGGAGGTCACGGCCACCGGTGAAGCATCAGCGGTCCTACCGGTGGAGGCAGACTATCTGCCCTTTTCCGTAGGGGGCAATCCCACAATCATCATTACGGACACCAATCTGTTCGACACGACAGCCCCGGCCGTTGCTTTCAATGCTGACTTTGATGCCATCGAACAGTTCAACATAGACGCAGAGCAAGCCATGCGCGCTGGGTTTGATGCCCTGGCAGACCTTGGCGATGATGTGGATGGGGGAAACGAACTTGGCACTCAGCTCCCATTTCTGAACACCTCGCTGGGCCAGGTCATGGACCTGGGAGGCTTTCTTGCAGAAATACTGGTGGATCCATTGAGCGCCCTCCTTGAAGGAGAAGAAGGAGTTAGCCCTGATGATTTGATGGCAGCCATTGAGGGGGCCCTTTTAAATAAAGGGGCTTCCATTGAGAACCTCACCCACGCCTTTGAAAACAACGTACACAGTTTCAATCTAGCCTTCCAGGCTGAGGAGAGAGAAACCCTAACGTTACAATTCAGTGACGAGTTATCCATTATCGGACTGGCCCTTGAGGGCGAATTCACGCTGGATCTTATGGTGGACTTCGGACTGAACCTCACGCTTGGCGTCGATTTGTCCATGCTTCCAGCCCTGGGCGATGCCTTTTTCGTCCAATTACACGAGCGCCCAGGCGGCACACCCACACTGGAGGCCCGCCTCGAGGTGCCGACGGGAAGTCTCAGTGCTCGTCTCGGCATTCTTGACGTAGAGGCCGCACTCACGCAGGCCAGTCTGCTCGCGGCGCTCACCTTGGGGATGACGGATCCCAATGGAGATGGGCGAACCTCCTTGAACGAGATCTTGGGCACGCCGTCCCAAGATCTGGTCAACACCACGGCAAATGGTTCCATGGAGCTAGGCATTGCCTTGTCTGCGGACCTTGCGGGCCTGGAAATCGTTTCCGGCGCAGAGCCCATGGTTGTTCTGAGCGACCCTGATATCTTCGACGGTTTGCTCCCTGAAGAGGGACCAGAGACCCGGAACTTTGATGATTTGGGAGGGTTCGGGAACCTGAGTGCCCTGACGCTTCAGGGCCTGTTCACCAAGCTGGGCGATTGGCTTGGGTGGATCGGCAACTCATCGGGCTTCGATATCGAGATCCCTTTCACCGACGGGACCGTCCTGAGCGACGTCCTCGACTACGCAAAGGCATTCGGCGACCTGGTCCTTGGTGCCCTCACTCCCTCTGATGACACCGGCGGTGATTCCGGTGAGGAAGAGGGCGGCCCAGCCTTCAGCAGCCTTGGGGGTCTGACTGACCTTCTGTCGGGCATCATCTCCAACTTCGCCTACGATTCTGAGGACAAGGCGCTCACCTTCGAATTGGGCTTTGACGAGACCATTGAGGGCCTGACCACGGACCTGGCCTTCGGCTTTGACCTGGGTGAACTGGCCGGACTGGAGACCAGCAGCACCATTACCCTCACCCCGCGCCTCATGGGAGACATGAAACTGGGTGTCTTGCTCCAGTGGCCCGGAGCGGATTTTGTGCTCGAGGAGACGACGCCCCTGAGCGAGCTGAACGCTGGTGCTGGTGTTATTATCGACGAGGGCGTGGCCGACTTGCGTGTGCAGCTCCGCGACGGTACAACTTTCGAGGTTACCTTTGACGGCGCCGTCAATGTGGGCCAGGTTCTGCAGATGTTGCGTGATGCGGCAACGGATGCGGGTCTGGCCGATGGTTGGCTCGACGCCCAAATCAATACAGAAACCAAAGGCATCGACCTGATTCAGGGCGATGATGTCCCTGACAATGGCTTCGAGTTTATGGCCTCGGCCATCAACGGTTCGGTGGCCGGTCATGGGCTTCGCGTCGCGGGCAAAGAACACGACAATTCCGGCCGGATCCTAGGCGGCCCGTTACATGGGGAGACCTTCTCGGATAATTTCTTTATTCAGGACCCCAGCCTGGCAGCCGAAGTAACCCTCACCGCTTCTGATGTGGATGCCCTTGCGAACCTGGGCTTCATCGGCCTTTCCATTGACGACGCAACGGCCTCCGGCACAATTGAGGCAAGCCTTGACTTCGGTGATCCAGCAGGCCGCGAGGACGATGGGCGCATCACCCTGCGCGAAGCGGCTATGGCCATATCCGATGTGGCCCTGCTTTTTATAGCCGAAGACGCTGTGGAATTCGGGGCCGGGAACACAGGCACGCTGCAGATCGAATTAGGCAGCGGCACCGAGGGAGAGGAGGGCCAGGTAATCTCCCTGGACTTTGATGCCAGTGATCCTGAGGGGACTCTCGATGATTTGGTCATCGCCCTCAACACCACTCTCGATAATGATGGCCATAGCGATGTGCTTCGTGCCGTGGGCTGGGGCGACAAGTTGAGTTTCACCCTGGCGGACGGCGTTGCCCGGAAGGTAAGCATCTCTGGCGACGTAGAGATGCTGGGATTTGAGGCGGACCAGCAGGCCTATGTATTGATGCCGGAGGTGTCGGTCTCAGGTGAATTCCTGAACTGGGCGGTCAGTATTGATGTGCTGGGGATCGACCTTGGTGCTTCCCCCACCCTGGACGTCACGGTTTCCGAGCTCTCTCTTCTGGATCTCTGGCTACCCGATTTCCAGGTCACCGACTACATCAATGTGATCGGCCTTGACGACCTGGGCGAGCTCCCCAGCTTTGATAGTCTCACTTTCAGCGACGTCGTGGCCGGACTGCGTCAGGTCCTGGACTTCGTCACCGAGATCGAGGGCCTGGACTTTCTCGACACAGAAATCCCCATCCTGGAGATCCGTCTATCCGACTTCCTCGGCTTCGGCGCTGATTTCCTTGAGTTCATCGAAGACTTTGAAACAAACTTCGCGGGGACGCTCCAACAGATCGAAGGCTACATCGAAGATTTCCTGGGACTCAGTGACGATATGGTGGGACTCGGGCTCGACCGATCAGGTGATGAGCTGGCCTTACGGATTGACCTGCTCTTCGAGGCCAGGGCAAGCCAGGAGCTTGAGATCAAGCTGGATTTGATGGAAGTCCTGGAAGACGCCGTAGAACAGCTCTTTGATATTGACCTGGATTTCCTCAGCGCATTCACGAACCTGGTGGATTTGGACGCCGAAGCGGCCCTGGAGTTTGAAGCGGTGGCCGCCCTGAATCTTTCCCTCGGTATCGAACTGAGTACGGATCCCGCCGTCTTCCTTTACGACTATGATGAGAGTGACCCGGACAGCAAAGGCACCAGCATTGAGTTAACGGCCAAGGCCCTTGGCACGGACATCAACTTTGACGCCGCCCTTGGCCCCCTGGGCATCTATGTACGCAATGGGACGGCCGGCATAAACAAGTATGGGAATGACCTGGATCCTGTAGATCCTGGCGACCCTGACAGCCCCATACGCCGAGATATCCCCGCCGGGCTGGTGGCCAGCTTCAATGACCAGGATGGCGACGGTCGCATCACATTTAGCGAAATCTTCGAAAGCGGGGGTGGGCTTACGGATATCGTGGAATTCGACTTCGGTCTCCAAGCCTTCGCTTCCCTGCCCATCGAACTCATCGACGGTACGTCCATCGGGAATCTGGATTTTGCCCTTGTATTTCCTGATGATCCCACCGATTTTGCCGGGATCCAGTTCAATGTGAACGAGGTGCCGGACTTTGAAACCGCTTTGGAGAACCTAGACCTGACGTCAAATCTCTTGGCCATGCTCGGGGGCTGGGAGGGGATCTTTGACCTCCTCATCGGGGCCATGCGGGGAGAG
>JASFIT010000257.1:0-6835 GCA_050122535.1 Desulfobacteraceae bacterium
GGTTTGATTATGGAGGGGTTAAACTCATTTTCAACGGGACAGGTGCTGGAGAGAGCCGCTAACGACGTTCCGAACAAGACAGCCGTGGTAGATGGTGATCGCAGAAAGACATATAAGGAACTCAATGATATGGCAGATGCCCTGGCGGCCAGTTTTTCAAGGCTTGGGTTTGGGAAAGGGGATCGCGTAGCCATCTACATGGCCAACTCCATTGAGCTGATGGTGGCCTTCTATGCCCTCCAAAAATTAGGGGTCATCATCGCGTGGGTAAATCCTGTTTATAGAACCACGGAGGCCCAGTTTATTCTGAGCAATTCCGGAGCCAAAGGGGTTGTCATTTTCAGGGAGTGGGAAGGCTACGATTACCTCGAGGCAATCCTAAGCATAAAAAAAGACCTACCTGGACTCGAATCCATCATTGTGGCTGGCGACGCTGAAGGCGAAGGTGTATTTGGTTTTGAAGACTTGATAGAGCGAGGATCCGGCAAAAAATATAGCCCCGCCTCAATCAATACGCTGGAAGACCTCTCCATGTTGATCTACACCTCAGGCACCACAGGAAAACCAAAGGGTGCCATGATCCCCCATTATCAGGTGATCAGAGGCGGACATGCCTATTCCCTCGGCGTGGATGCCACCTCGGAGGACATCTTCATCGGCTTCCTGCCCATGACGCATTCCTATGGGTGTGGCTCAGGACTGATTCAGCCCATCCTGCTTCAATCCACGATCATCCTCATGGACAAATTCGAGCCAGAAAAGGCCTTTCAACTCATTGAAAGAGAAAAGATCACACTGCAATTGGGAGCCCCCGCCCATTATATCTTGGAATTGAACCACAAAAACCGAAAGCGCTACGACCTAAGTTCTCTCAGAGCAGGGCTCATCGCTGGGCAGATCGCCCCAGAAGGACTGATCACCCGTGTCGAAGAGGAGATGGGGATGTATATCTCCTCTTTCTGGGGATCTTCTGAGGTGGGTCCTGGTGTGGGCATTATGTGTCCCTATCGTTCGTCCCTGGATATTAGAGAAGGGTATATCGGCCAAGCCATTGCAGATACCGAGATCCGGGTTGTGGATCCTGCGACCCAAAAAGAGGTACCAGAGGGCGAGATCGGAGAACTGACCCTTTCAGGGTGGCATGTCATGAAGGGATATTGGGAAAACCCTGAGGAGACCGAAAAACAGATCGTGGATGGTTGGCTTTTCATGGGAGACTTGGTCTCCCGGGAAAAGGATGGCTACCTTAAAATCTATGGCCGAACAAAGGACCTGATAAACCGTGGGGGTTACAAGATATACCCTCATGAACTTGAGGCTTTGTTGATTCAGCACGCTAAGGTGGATCAGGCCTGCGTGGTTGCCACACCCAATCCCATCTTAGGAGAGAGCACCTGCGTGTGCGTTATTCCAAAGGCGGGAGAAATGGTTACACTTGCCGAACTCCGTGCCTTCCTTAAAGATAAGATTGCTCCCCATAAGCTGCCCGATGAACTTTGCATGATGAATGATTTCCCCAGACTATCCGGTGGCGTAAAGATCAATAAATTCGGCAAGGGAGGGTTGGCCGAACTGGCTGAAAAGGACGAGACCCGAGAAAGGCATCGGAAATAATTGGGGGCTCCGAATGACCAGCAAACAAAAAGGGCCCTTTTCCCGATTTTTGCCCAAGGCTGATTTCGGTAACAAAAGAGACCATAAACTTACGGCCCATCCCTCTCATGGCCCTTTTGGTAATAAAGAGGCTGGAAGATGAGGATTTTCGGGAGATATTGGTGCCTGATTTACGAACAGCAGGAATTATTTCGTTGCGATCAGTCTGTTGCTATTTATGATTTTGGTTGGTATGGTGGATTCCCAGTTCATTCTGTCAGGAACATTTGGACCTTTTGTGACACCTTAACATATTATTTTTAAAGGAGGATTAAGGATGAAACAGAAAACTCTATTAGCCGTAATTGGAATTCTTTGGTTGGGCCTGATGTTTGCTTTCCTGCCTTTGGAGACCGTTCAAGCCAAAGATAAGGTGATTAAACTGAAAGTCGCCAATTTCTTCCCGCCCCCTTCAAAACAATCGAAAATCACCGAGCAATTCGCAAAGGAACTGGAGTGGCGTTCTCACGGCCGAATCCAAACCCAGTATTTTGCCGGGCAGTCATTGCTCAAGGCGCCTGCCATGTACAAGGGGATTGAAGCGGGGATCACTGATATCGGCTATGCCCATGTCTATTACACCCCCGGCCGCTTCTCCGTATCTGAAGGGGCCGGACTGCCCATTGGACTTCCCAGCGGATGGGTCGGCGCCCATGTGGCATTTGACTTCTACAATAAATATCAGCCCAAGGAATGGAACAAGGTGAAGCTCCTTTCCATCCACCTCAACGCCCCCAGTATGCTCATCACTAAAAAACCGGTGAGAAAATTGGAAAATTTGAAAGGGATGACCATCAGGGCCCCAGGAGTCCCAGGAGAGATCATCTCGGCTCTGGGCGGAACCCCTTCCCCCACCCCCATGATGGAAACCTATGATGCCCTTGCCAAAGGGGTCAATGACGGTGTCTGGGCACCTTACGAGACCCTCAAGACCTTCCGCTTTGCAGAGGTCACCAAATATGTGACCGAATGCTGGCAGACGGGCGCTGGATTTAACTTTTACCTGGCCATGAACAAAAACAGCTACAAGAAGCTGCCCCGAGACCTCCAACTGCTCGTGGATGTGATGGCCGGGGAATACCAGGAGCGATATGCCCTGATGTGGAATGAGATAGAATTCACGGGCAAGAAATTTGGTCTAGAGAAGGGGATGGAATATATTGCCCTCTCCGGTGAGGAAGCGGACAGATGGGTGGCCGCGGTCGAGCCTGTCATAGCAAAGTATACGAAAATGATGGTGGGCAAAGGGTTCTCAGAGTCAGAGGTGAAGGGCTGGGTTGCTTTTTTGAGAGAACGGTTAAAATACTGGGTGGCAAAACAGATAGAGTACAAGATCCCTTCGCCGGTGGGACCTGCCGGCATGCGGCCCGAAGCCTACGTCATCAAGTAACCTTGCATGTTACGTCCCCGCCCAAGCCTTCCAGGTTTGGGTGGGGCAGTTCTGTAAAGAAAACTTTTTTGAGTGCCCATGCTGGAGAAATTTGAGAAATTCAATCGAAGGGTAAGCGGCTGGGTGGAATGGGTAGGCCTTTTTGCGCTCCTCCTCATAATGGCCCTCACTTGCGTCGATGTGGTGGGAGCCAAGGTGTTTCGTGCCCCCGTTTTCGGCGCCCTTGACATCGTTATGATAGGCCAGCTAGTGGCCATCTCTTTTGCTGTGGCCATGTCGCTCATTCTGGGCAGGCATGTTCAGGTGGAGTTCTTTGTCCCTTTGCTGCCAAAGCGATTGCAGGTCATTATGGACTGCCTCGTCTACTTCCTCAGTTTTGTCCTTTTCGTTCTGATTGTTTGGCGACTTTTCGCCTACGCATATGACCTCCAGATTGGGAATGAAGAAAGTATGACCGCCCGCATTCCTCTGGCGCCCTTCGCTTACGGTGCCGCTGTGGCCTGCATCCCTGTCTGTTTGGTCTTCCTGCAGCGGTTCATCGATTCCATGATCAAGGTGTTCAAAAAATGAGTCCGGAAACTGCTGGCATCGTGGGGATCGTTCTGCTTCTGGTCCTCTTTCTCTTGAGGATGCCTGTTGCCTTTGCCATGGCCTTTGTGGGTTTTGTGGGGTTTGCCTATCTTTCCGGCTCAGACCCGGCTCTTAGCCTTCTCGCCCAGGATATCTATGAAACCTTTTCCTCTTATCCCTTGTCCGTTATCCCCATGTTTATTCTTATGGGCGATCTCGCCTTTGCCTCAGGCATCAGCAAACGGCTCTATGATACCACCTACACTTGGGTAGGGGCACTTCGTGGCGGCCTCACCATCGCCACGGTGCTTGCCTGTGCCGGTTTTGCCGCCATATGCGGTTCTACCGCGGCCACGGCGGCGACCATGGGCAGAATTGCGCTGCCACAGATGAAGAAGTATAAATATGACAACACCCTAGCCACGGGCACAGTGGCAGGCGCCGGGACCCTTGGCATTCTCATCCCGCCGAGCACCGTGCTCATTGTGTACGGCATACTGGTGGAGGAATCCATAGGCAAACTTTTCATCGCCGGAATCCTGCCCGGCATCCTTCTCAGTCTATTATTTGTTGCAGTCGTGGTTATTCTTTGCCTCCGCAATCCTGAACTGGCACCTCCCGGCGACCCCACCAGTTGGATAACGAAGATCAAGGCGACGACAGGCATTTTGCCGGCGACCATCCTTTTTTTTCTGGCCATAGGGGGATTGTTCCTGGGTTGGTTCAGCCCCACGCAGGCGGGGGCCATCGGAGCTGGGGGTGCCTTGGTCATAGGCTTGATTCGAAGAGAACTGACCTGGGAAAAATTCTTTGAGGCCAGCAAAAACGGTTTGCGAACGGGTTGCATGGTTCTATGCATAATCACGGGTGCGGTCGTATTTGGCCATTTTATGGCCGTATCCATGATTCCCTTTCTTTTGGCCGAGTGGGTGGGGAACCTCCCCATTCCGCCATTGGCCATCGTGGCAGTCATCACGTTCATCTTCTTTATCGGCGGGTTTTTCATGGATTCCATGGCCCTCATTGTGGTGCTGATCCCCATCTTCTACCCACTTGTGCTCAAGCTGAACTTTGATCCCATCTGGTTCGGGGTCATTGTTGTACTTGTAGGGGAGATGGGGGTCATCACGCCGCCCGTGGGCGTCAATGTCTTTGTCATCAAAGGGATAGCTCCGGAGATACCCCTGGAGACTATCTTCAGGGGAATCATACCCTTCCTCGCTGGACTGATCATTCTGACGATTGTACTTTTCATTTTCCCACAGATCGCCACCTTTTTGCCCAGTCTTGTCTCCTATTAGGGTTGGCATGATTGCCGGCACTCGCGGGACGCAAACGGAGTTACAGAGTGGTGGACTGTTGCAAGATTCTTGGACAGGAGGGAATTTCAGTCTCCATGACTCCACTACTCCAGGACTCCACTATTCCATGAAGGATCTGTTTAGGAGGTAGCAAATGTTAAAAGGTTGTACGCCTTGGCCAAAGGAATTTGCCGACAGGTATATTGCCCAGGGTTATTGGGAAAATGTGACGCTCGGTGATGTCTTGGACCGAAGTGCCTGGTACTTCCCAAAAAGGGAGGCCCTCGTAGGCACCTCCCCTGTTTTGGGTGAGGTTCGCGACACATATACGGATCTGAAGAGAAAGGTGGACCGTCTGGCTCTTCACCTTTTACGCTTGGGCCTGAAGCCTCTTGACCGCGCCATCCTCCAGCTTCCCAATATCCCAGAGTTTGTCTATGTCTATTTCGCCTTACAAAAGATCGGCGCCATTCCCGTCATGTCTCTCCCACCTCACCGTTTAAGCGAAGTGGGCTACATCGCACAGCGCACTGGGGCCAAAGGATATGTCATTCCCTCAGAGTTTCGAAATTTCAACTACCTGGAACTGGCAAAGGATGTTCAAGAAAAGGCCACCGCCGTGGAATGTGTCATGGTGGCGGGCACAGAAGCCCCTTCAGACACCGTGGCCTTGGCCGAGCTCCTTGAACAGCCCATAGATGATCAATATCCCGAGGATCACTTGAAGTCCTTGCGCCCTGAACCCACAGAAGTGGCCGTTTTCCAGCTATCAGGAGGGACCACAGGGCGCCAAAAGGTGATTCCCCACACGCACAACGACTATATATGCTGCTGTAAGTTCAGCGCCTTAAGGGTGGCGCATTCTCAATACAGCGCCTTTCTCGCCAGTGCCCCCGTGGCGCACAACTTCTCTCTGACCGCCCCAGGACTCCATGGGACCATCTACTATGGTGGCAAAACGGTTTTGGCTCTGAACCCTGACCCTGAGACCGTCTTACCCCTGGCGGAAGCGGAAAGGGTCACTTACATGAACGGGGTTCCCACCATGATCATCAACTGGCTCAACCACCTTGAAGAGGCCCACTATGACCTCTCCTCGGTCCAGGTTATTGCTGGGGGTGGGTTCAGGGTCAACCCGGAGCTTGGTCGGCGGGCAAAGGACAAGCTGGGCTTCAATATCCAGCAGAACTTCGGCATGGGAGAGGGCTTCCACACCTGCACGCGGCTGGATGACCCCGAAGAGGTGATTCTCGAGACCCAAGGACGCCCACTGACGCCGGGCGACGAGTTCAAAGTGGTGGATGATGAGGGCGTAGAAGTTCCTGTCGGGGAGATGGGGGAACTCTGGGGCCGAGGACCCACAGTCGTTAGGGGTTATTACAATGCAGAGGAGCATAACCGCGAGGCCTATGATCCGGAAGGCTTTTACAAGACCGGGGACATGGTGATCCACGACGACAGGGGGAACCTGATTGTGGAAGGCCGTAAAAAGGATATGATCAACCGGGGCGGTGAAAAGATCAGTGCTGAGGAAGTGGAGTCCCTTATCATGGGACATCCCAGTGTCCTGACCACTGCGGTTGTGGCCATGCCTGACCCTGTTTTTGGTGAGAAATCTTGTGCTTATGTCATCCTTCATCCAGGGAAAACGCTCGAATTTGAGGCACTCAAAGAATTCTTGATGAATAAGCAGATCGCCAAATTCAAACTACCCGAGCGGCTCGAAGTCGTTGATGCATTTCCTCTCACCAGCGTGGGAAAGATCTCCAAGGTAGAGCTCCGCAAGGATATTGCTGAAAAACTGGCCAAATCCCCCCAACCCCCCTTTAGTAAAGGGGGGTGAAGAAAGACCTTTCTCATGACTACGCATTTCTCCCAAAAAAACTTGACATGCCTTTTGATGCATATTAATTGAATATCA
>JASFIT010000258.1:0-6829 GCA_050122535.1 Desulfobacteraceae bacterium
CTACTCGCAAAGTCGCTCCTGGCCACGGCCACAGTCCTTATGCTCGGTCTGCCATTGCGCACGGCTATCCTTGTGGGATTGGCCCTCTGCCAGGTGGGAGAGTTTTCATTCATATTATCTGAGGAAGGCGTGAAGTATGGTTTACTCGGTGGAGACATCTTTCAGTTATTCCTGGCCGTCTCGGTTCTGACGATGGCTGTAACGCCTTTCATCATAATACTGGGGCATCGAATCGCTGAGGGGCTGATGCGTTTACCGCTGCCGAAAAAATTGAAATCAGGCCTTTATCCATTGCAGGGGCTGACCGATGCAAGCAAAAAGGTCACCCTCAAAGACCACATGATTGTTGTTGGTTATGGGGTAAATGGGAAAAATGTGACCAGGGCGGCCAAGTCATCAGGTTTGCCTTATCTTATTATCGAGATGAATCCGGAAACCGTAAGGGTTGAAAAAGCCAAAGGTGAGCCCATATACTATGGGGATGCAGGGCAGGAGGCCGTCCTCAATCATGCCAACATCAAAGAGGCAAGAATAGTCGTGTTGGTTATATCTGACCCTGCTGCGACCCGCAGAACGGCGCTCCTGGCCCGTCGTCTCAACCCCGATGTCCATATCATCGCAAGAACCCGCTTTCTGCAAGAGATGGAACCCTTGTATCAACTGGGTGTAAATGAAGTCATTCCAGAGGAGTACGAAACATCCGTGGAAATCTTCTCGCGGGTCCTGACCCGATATCTCATCCCCAGAGACGAAATAGATCGTTTTGTGACCGAGGTGCGGTCTGACGGATACGAGATGTTTCGGCGCCTTCCTCAAGATGG
Source organism: Desulfobacteraceae bacterium (assembly GCA_050122535.1). Classification (GTDB taxonomy): domain Bacteria; phylum Desulfobacterota; class DSM-4660; order Desulfatiglandales; family HGW-15; genus JASFEQ01. The sequence goes on from JASFIT010000258.1 coordinate 822, forward strand.
AACAGCTTTTTGCGATTTGCAATCCTATATTCCAGATGTACAGATAAGCACAGTTAGGGTGGTTAATGCCTCGCCATTTGTTGGAAAGACCTTGTCTGAGGTCGAACTACGCAAGAAATACGGTGTGACCTTGCTTGCCATACGCCGCCATGAAGAGGTCATTTCCAATCCCGATGCGGATACAAACATCGAGGCTGGCGATATCTTGGTCCTCCTTGCACGCATTGGCAAGCTCGCAAACGTAACCACACTTCTATCGGCGGAGGCAGTGCAGGGAGAGACGCCCATAAATAAGTAAATAACTCACCTTGCCCATCACCGTGCCTGCCACTCATTCTATTTTCCAATCACTTATTTACTTATTTACGGACGTCCCCCTTTTTCAGGCGTGCTGTTTTTAAGACAATGGGGAACTTTAAAGATACACGACAGATTACAGGTTTTCTGGTGAAATGTGAGCTAACCTATTTAATTCAATAGGAAACCAGAAAAAAGTGTTTTGTGGATCAAATTTGCACGATTTTTGCTGCTTAATGGTGGATTTGTACGTGCAATGCTTTAAGAAATATTGGAGGAAACAAATGAAGAAGATAACGTTTTACTTAATATTTGTCCTGATACTGGGTCTTTATTTCTCTAACTGTTTTGCCGAGCAAGACCTGCAGGTCTTGATGCCCGACGGCAAGGCCAAACTAACCTATCAGGTCACAGGTGTGAACGAGGTTATGGTATCAGCCTTGGACGCGGAGAATAATCCTGTCCGGGGGCTGAAACCGGGACATTTTGTTATTGAGCAAAAGGGGAAAAAGGCGAAAATCGTCTCTGTTGAATCCCTGGAAGCCGTTGAAAAGGTAAGCCTAAATATTGTCCTTGTTGTGGACAATTCCCTGTCTATGAAAGACCGGGGAGCCGTTGAGCCGCTAATTTCTGCGCTGGAAGAGTTTTTCAAAATAGTGCGACCCATAGATAACGTCCACGTGGTCGTTTTTGATGATAATCCCGGTTTGAAAGTCGGCGAGCGCCATTTACACGCCAAGACTTTTCTTTCCAAAAATGTTCCGGAACTAAGAAAGTTCCTAACGGATAGTTTTAAACGCGGATTAACGGGTGGCACCTATTTATATGAAGCCATGCTTGCCGGAATCGATCTCATACGACAGATGCCCGCAAACAGCAACAAATTCCTATTGGTTCTGACCGATGGTGAGGATCTCAATAGCGGTATCAACAAATCTGTCGTTGAATCTGAAGCAAAGGGTATAATGAATTTTGAAGCCTACGCCATAGACTATATGCCGAGGGTAATGATGGATCCTTTTCTCAAGTCCTTTGCTGAGGTTCACAGTGGCCATATCTGGAAAGCAACTTCGGCGACGAACTTTGTACCCATATTCAAATCCTTTTCCACCAACTTGCTTCATCGCTACCTGATCACCTACAAATTCTTTGATCCTCCCAAAGGGACTGTGGCCATGAAACCGACTGTGCTGACCGTGGAAGAGTTGACCACGATCGACACGTCCCCAATGCTGAACTATGTATTCTTTGACACAGGCAAGAGCGACCTTCCTGAGGCGTATCATCTTTTCACGAATCAGGCGGACACAAAGGCCTTTTCTGAAATGAATTTAAGGGGCACCAAAGAAAAATACTACAACACGCTCAACATCATAGGGAAGCGCCTTGTTGAGTTTCCAGAGGCCCATGTCAGAATTGTCGGCTGCAACTCAAATTATGGAGAAGAACAAGGAAGAACGGATCTTTCTCGGAGCCGTGCAGAGGCGGTCCGGGCCTATTTGATGTATATCTGGGGGATAGAGTCTTCCAGGATGAAAGTGGAGGCACGCAACCTACCTTTTGCTGCCACAACAAACCGGTCCATTGAAGGACGACTCGAGAATCAACGCGTAGAGATCTATTCTGATTTTCCTGCCATACTCGACCCCATCAAAAGCACCTATGTGGAAGAGATGAGCGAGGCGAACGAATTCCGCATCTTTCCAAAAATCCAGAGTGGCTATGGAATAGCGCGATGGAAAATAGAGTTGAACGGTGATGGCGTTCTCATTGGGTCCGTAGAAGGGGAAGGAGACCTAAAACCTGTTTACACTGTTGATATTGATGATATTGGCCTTGAGAAAGTTCGCTCTTTCAAAGAGATCGCTGTGGGTATTGAAGTCACAGATGAAGAGGGACAGGTTTACAAGGATGGGGCCGTTGCCACATGTTCGGTCAAGTTTGTGAAGAAAGAAGAGCGTGTGGCCCAGAAGATGGGCTACAAAGTCCTTGAGAAATACGCACTGATACTTTTTGATTTCAACAGCTCAATTGTAAAGGAACGAAATAGGGCCATTGTTGACCGAATCGTTGAAAGGATGAAGGCGTTTCCAACAGCAGAAGTGAAAGTCGTTGGACATACAGATAACTTGGGCGAAGTGGATTACAACCTGTGGCTCTCCGAGAGGCGGGCAAAAGCCGTTTACGAACAGGTTCTGGCCGGAGGAATGACAGCGGGTGAAAAAATCACCTATGCCGGCGCAGGCCCCCACGACCCTCTCTACGATAATAACCTGCCTGAGGGCCGGGCGCTCAATCGAACTGTGACTGTTCACCTTGAATATGAGAGGAACGAGTATCGTGCATCTCGGGCTTACACGCCAGGCAGCCCAGAGCGGGTAGAACAGCCGTTATAATCGGCAGCAAGGAATTGGGTTTAGGCCTACATAGGCTGTTGCTCAGACCCATTCCCCAGAAATCCGATGCCTTTCAGGCTAAAGCCTTTTCCTGGATTCCCGCTTACGCGGGAATGACGGGAGAGTTATTAAGAGACTGTCGAAAAACCGGCTTCTTAGAGGCTGATGGAAAATGTCCATATGCAAGGCTTCCGAAATCCCGAGGAATGAGGCGTACATAAAAGTACGCCGCAGTGACGAGGGATGAGGGTAACGCAGCCCTTCGACTTTGCTCAGGGCCATGCGCTTGTCGAATGGCAAGGAATCGGGGTCAGGTCTACATTCTTGACACAACAGATTCAAGCGTATAGGCCTGGCCCCGATGTTTTTGGGACCTGACATCCTTTATTCTTGACCCTGGACAGACCCCAGTAACCCTCTTTTCGATTAATGACAGATGGCACAATATATAGCGTAATTTCCCGCTTGACACACAATATATTCTGGTATAATTTATTTCTGTACCTCAAAGCCTAGGGAAAGGGGTAATGGCCATGCTAAAGAAAAACTTCTCAAAAACCAAACGCAAATGCAGAGTGACCTTCGACTTGCCCCGTGAAGTGGGTGCAAAAAGAGTCGCCCTTTGCGGGGAATTCAACGAATGGAAGACCAAAGCCCATCGCATGAAGCAGCGAAAGGACGGCAGTTTCAGCATTACCGTCTCCCTGCCAGCGGGCCAAAGTTACCGATTCAAGTATTTAGTGGATGGCAGGCGCTGGGAGAATGACTGGTCTGCGGACGCTTACGTACCGAACAACTTTGGCACCGAAGATTCGTTGATCGAATTGTAGAGCTCTCATGAAATAAACCTTCTGGGCTTTAACGATTTATCCTGCTCGTTCAGGTATCCCTCGAAATCTGACAAACTGCAAAGAACCGGGGTCAGACCTACACCCTTGACACAACAGATTCAAGGGTTTAGGCCTGACCTCTTTGTCTTCTACAGGACTGCCTGTCGAATCAGGTTAAGTCCGCTCAGCAGGAACACAATGAGAAGAACCCGGCGAAATTGAGCCTCTGGAATATGCCTGCGCAACCGCTGCCCTAGGATCAAGCCACCGACTGCGGGTATGGCCGCGACCGCAGACCAAATGAAATCCACCGGACCCAGGACTTTGTAGAACGCAAGGGCCAAAATCATCGAGATGATCCCAACGAGAAAAGAGAGCCCGATCGCTTGTACAAAATGGTTTTTTGGCAGACCGAGTGAAACCAGGAACATTATCAAGGGGGGGCCATAGAAACTTGACATGCCGCCCACAAAGCCAGCGATGAGGCCCACCAAAGGACGGGCAAAAGGCTCGACCCTGGGAGAAAGGCGCCAATCCAATCGCCACTGTGCGAACACTGCGAAAACTAAGATGGCGCAACCTAGGAGGAAGCTCAATAATCCCTTGTCAGCCTCTGCAAGCACTTTAACCCCGAAAACTGTGCCTAACGGCAGACAGATCAGCATAGGCCAGAACCGCTGAAGACTGCGCATCAGATAGCCCCCGGAAAATGCCTGCCAGAAATTGGTAAGTAGGATGGGTATTGGCATCAGGGCCACCGGAACAGGCGGCCCTATGAGGAAGGACATAATCGAAACGGCTGTTAGAGGGAGACCAATGCCTACCACACCCTTGCTAAATCCACCAGAGGCCAATGCAAAGAAGACAAATCCAAAAATATAGAGTTCCCAACCCTCCATCGCTTACAAGTAATATTCTTCTGTCAGTGTGTGCACTGGGTTAAAAAAGTTCATCCTCGGATTCTGTTTTATTTTCCTTTGGCCTCGTAAAGATAATCTTGTATTGGTCTTCAAAACCCTCAAAGCAGATGCGGCACTCATCCTGATCCTCTTCCCCTGCACAGCCCTCACATACAGGTTCTTTTGGAAGGGGTTCCAGATGAACCTCAAAGCCCGCCTCCTTGTACATCTCCACAGCCTCGCTCAAGCGGGGTTCACAGGCCACGAACTGTTTGGCCCACCCTTCACCTTCCAGCTTGGCTGTTACTGATTTCTCTTCACTCATATCCCATTCGGCCTCCCATAAGATCCGGTTTCGTGCAGGGTCAGGTTTTACCCGCCCGAGGGAATGGGTGGCATGTGAAATACCACCCTACCCCTCGACCAAAATGATCGTTTTATTAGAGATCTGTTTCAATACTCTATGCATCTTCTTCTGACCACTCTCCCGAAGAGGGGCGAAGTAATTGACCACAATGTTAAGTACCCCTTTGGAAATTTCCCAGGGGCCAGACGCTTCAACCTCTTTGGCCAGCGGTTCCAGCCTGGACACATTGTTGGCCGCATTTTTACCAAGATCAAGAATCAGCGCCTTCAGTTCCCTGATCTTATCGTCATTCAAACGCGTTTCTTTTATCTCAGCAAAATCCCCCAGGGTACGTTGCGACAGATCAGGAAACTTGAAACAGATAGATGCCAAGGCCTCTCCTTGCTCCTCATATTGGGATTCCTTCCACAGGTCAGTCACATAGTCCATAACATGGCGACTGGATGTAACCAGCAAAGCCTTCTCATTTAGGTATCCTCCGAAAAGGGCAAGCCAGGCCTCAAGGATCTGTCTTAAGCGATACTCATCCCCAATGGGTTCGGATCCAAAGGGAGCGAGATCCGCCAACAGATGATCCATTTCACCTGATTCTTCCACAGTCCCTTTGAGGGGAACATCCTTCTCCCTCAGCGCCATTAGCGCCTTGTCCGCCTCCAGTTTCTGATCTTCCACGTCTTGGGCCAGATGCAGAATGAGATGCCACTTTAGCGCAGGATCTTCCTGGGGCGCTGAAGCTTGTCGGGTCCCGCGTCGAATCATCTGCCGGATCTCCCACGTGGTGTCCTCTGTGAGATCGTTCTCCTGGCTGACCTGCAAAAACTCTGTGTAACCCTTGTCACTGTTCTGCTCGATCCAGTGACGATATTCTGAGAGCCGGATCATGAAGTCCTCTCCCGGTTTCAAGTCGTCCGGCGGGCGCAAAACCTGAACCGCGTTCGCTTCATTTGCTCCTGAACCTAGAACCGGGCGCTCCATGAACCATGGTTGAAAAATGGTAATCGGCCCGAAAAAAGAGAGTATCTTCTTCACCATAGGCTCGGGCAGATACGCGTGCGGGAACAGAATGGCTGGTAGATCTTTTATTTCCTGTTTTTTGTTCATTCTCTATTGTCTCTCGGGGGTAACAAGTGAGGGCGGGCTTCATGCCCGCCCCATGCACTAATTTAGCGACGAAGTCGCGCCCTATAAAATCGCTAGCCCCTTCGTTATCCAGAGGCTG